>JAZNZM010000001.1:0-4714 GCA_045594965.1 Oscillospiraceae bacterium
CAGCTCCAGAGCCAGATTCTCATACCACTTGATCATGCAGTTGCAGATATTGTTGCAGCAAAGCAGGAAGTCGGGGAAGGGGATCTCCAGCTCCTCGCACTTCTTAAGGTCTGCATACGCGAAGTTGATGCGGGCATAGGAACACAGGTCGGAGGAATAGCCCATACCCTCAGCGTGCTGGCACATGCGAAGACCGCCGCCCTTGGCGCCAACGGCTGCACCCATGTTTTCGGGATAAACCACGGGAATACCCATGGCAGTGGTGATCTCCTGGGGGAAGTTGGATGCGCACCAGCCAACCTTCTCACCGCGGAGCTTGGCGTCCCAGGCATCCTGGGCAATCTTGTCCTGAAGCTCGCGCAGAATTATCTTGGCGGGCTTTCTTTCGAGAATTTCGCTCATTTTTCCACTCCTTTATGCAAAATATGCTTGGTTTTTTATGAAATATTAGAATCCGTTCTAATAAATAATTATATAATACAAATGGAAATTGTCAACAATAATTGTGGCTTTTTCGCCCGTATGTGGTATAATGAGATCGTTAAAAAAATGCCCGGAGGAAAATATGTCAAAAGTCAGGGAAAAGCAGCTTCAGCGCCGCTCGGAAATAATAGAGGCGGTCATCCCCCTTATAGGCTCTGTGCCCTTTGAACAGCTCAGTGTCAATGAAATATGTTCTGCCGCGGGCATATCCGTAGGCAGTTTTTATCACTACTTTGATAAGAAATCCGACCTTCTGGTAGGTCTTCTGGGGCTTATAGATGAGTATCTTGAGGAAAAGGTCTATCCCATGCTCACTGAGGGCAATTGCATAGACAAGCTTCGCCTTTTTGCTCATGAATGGGCTGCCTATGTGGAGAGACACAGTCTTGAGCGCAGCAAGCTCATCTCCTCCGTTGAGCCATCCAACACAGATCTCAGCGGTCAGAAGCGCGGAAGTGTTGTATTTCTTGAAGAAATATTCCGCCTGGGTCAGCTTGAAGGCTGCATAAGCCCGTCCCACAGCCCCGAACAGCTGACGGAGCTGTATCTTCTTGCTCTCCGCGCCATCACCACCGACTGGTCCCGCAATAACGGCCGCTACCCCATCTGCGACAGAATGGCAGAATTTATAGATATCTGGCTCAAGGGCATCACTGCCTGACGCAGCTCCGACATATCCGCTCCGAGACTCCGGGGCGGGTATTGCATTTTAAATCCACCCTCAGCCCATACCCTGCCGCGACAAAAAATTCTGTCTTTCGCCATCTTTTTTTCTTTCATTCGGAGAGAAAAGGTGGTATATTTATTAATTAGGGGACTGCTCTGAAAAATCTGAACACACCCTCTTGACAGCGTTTCTTAAAGGTCGTATAATATGTCGATCTTTAAGGGCGGTACAGAGATGCCGACAAGATGTTCAAAAGCATATTTGTGGGATAGGTTGTCGATCTATCCTGTGTTTTTGCGGTCTTGCGGCAGATAGTTGCCACAGGACTTTTTGTTTTATTTGGGAGAAGGATTATGAAAGATTTCGTAGTTGATGCTGTCAAAGTCTATGCCGATGGCGAACTGAAGAAGGCTGCAGCGATTGTCCGCGGCGGCCGCATTGAAATTTTCTCCGAAGGGGCACAGGCTCCTTCTCTTCCCGTCCGTGCCTTTAAAAATGCAGTATTATTGCCTGGTTTCGCAGATGTTCATGTTCATCTGCGTGAGCCGGGCTTTTCTTATAAAGAGACCGTCCGCACAGGCACCATGGCTGCAGCAGCCGGAGGCTACACCGCCGTTTGCTCCATGCCCAACCTGAACCCCGTGCCCGACAGTGCCGAAAATCTGGCTGTGCAGCTGAAGGCCATAGAGTCTTCTGCTGTCATCCGTGTCTGCCCCTACGGTGCGATCACAGTTGGCCAGAAGGGTGAAACTCTTGCAGATCTTGAGGGTCTTGCTCCCAATGCCGTGGCCTTTTCCGATGACGGCAAGGGTGTTCAGAATGAGGACATGATGCGCGAGGCCATGCTCCGGGCAAAGGCTCTGGGCAAGATGATAGTAGCCCACTGCGAGGATGAAAGTCTGCTCCGCGGCGGCTGCATCCACGACGGCGACTATGCCCGCGACCACGGCATCCCCGGCATCTGCTCTGAAAGCGAGTGGGGTCCCATTGCCCGTGACCTTAAGCTGGTGGAAGAAACCGGCTGCGCCTATCATGTCTGCCACATCTCCACAAAGGAGAGCGTCCGGCTCATCCGCGAGGCCAAGGCAAAGGGTCTTGATGTCACTTGCGAGACCGCTCCCCACTACCTTGTCTTCTCCGATAATGAGCTTCAGGATCACGGCCGCTTCCGCATGAACCCCCCCATCCGCTCCGGGGAGGACAGAGCAGCCCTGATAGAGGGTATTCTGGACGGCACAATAGACATGATAGCCACCGACCACGCCCCTCACTCCGAGGAGGAAAAATCCGGCGGTCTGAGGGGAAGCCTCAACGGCATCATCGGCCTTGAGAGCGCCTTCCCCGTAATGTACACCCACTTCGTAAAAACCGGGCTTATGAGCATGGAGCGCCTTATGGAGCTTATGGTCTATGCCCCCCGCCGCCGCTTTGGTATAGCCCTTGGCGTTGGTGACTACTGCCTTTGGGATCTGGATGAAAGCTATGTTTACGATCCCAAAGCCCGTCACGCAGGCATGGGTACCGCCAGTCCCTTTGAGGGAATGGAGCTATACGGCCTCCATTGTCTCACAGCAATAAACGGCAATGTGGTGGATATTGAATACAGATAAAAAATAATTCACATAGATTTTGGAGGTAAAGATAATGCCCAAGAGAACAGACATCAAGAAGATAATGATAATCGGCTCCGGCCCCATCGTCATAGGTCAGGCCGCCGAGTTTGACTACGCGGGTACCCAGGCCTGCCTGGCCCTGAAGGAAGAGGGCTACGAGGTGGTGCATGTAAACTCCAACCCCGCCACCATTATGACCGACACCACCATAGCCGACAAGGTCTACATGGAGCCCCTGACTCTGGAATATGTGGCCCGCATCATCCGCTATGAGCGCCCCGACGCCATTATTCCCGGCATCGGCGGTCAGACCGGTCTGAACCTTGCCATGCAGCTTGAGAAAAAGGGCATACTCCGTGAGTGCCAGGTTGAGCTTCTGGGCACCTCCAGCAGCTCCATCGAGCGGGCTGAGGACAGAGAGCTTTTCAAGGAGCTTTGCCAGGAGATAGGCGAGCCCGTCATCCCCTCCGAGATCACCTATAATATCGAGGAGGCCAAGGCGGCCGCGAAGCGCATCGGCTACCCCGTTGTTCTCCGCCCCGCCTTCACTCTGGGCGGCACCGGCGGCGGCTTTGCCGACAACGAGGCCGAGCTTGAGGAAATAGGCCTCAACGCCTTCAAGCTCTCCCCCGTCCACCAGGTGCTTATCGAGAAGTCCGTAAAGGGCTACAAGGAGATCGAGTTTGAAGTCATGCGTGACGGCAGCGACAAAGCCATCACCATCTGCGGCATGGAGAACATCGACCCCGTGGGCGTCCACACCGGCGACAGCATCGTGGTGGCCCCCATTATGACTCTGAACGACCACGACCTGAAAATGCTCAACGACTCCGCAATCAAGATCATCCGTTCTTTGAAGATCGCCGGCGGCTGCAACGTTCAGTTTGCTCTGAACCCCCACTCCTCCGAATACTTCCTCATTGAGGTCAACCCCCGCGTCTCCCGTTCCTCCGCTCTGGCCAGCAAGGCCCCCGGCTACCCCATCGCCCGTGTCACCGCCAAGATCGCCGTTGGCATGGAGCTTGAGGAGATACCCCTCGCCAACACCAACGCCGCCTTCGAGCCCTATCTCGACTATGTTGTGGCAAAGCTCCCCCGCTTCCCCTTCGATAAGTTCACCTCCGCCTCCAACAAGCTGGGCACCCAGATGAAGGCCACCGGCGAGGTCATGGGCATAGGCTCCACTCTGGAGGAGGCCCTTTTGAAGTCCGTCCGCTCCCTTGAGATCGGCGTCTGCCACTTCCACATGGCAAAGTTCGACGCGATGAGCGTGGAGGAGCTCTACGCCTACATCTCCGAAACCCGTGACGACAATATCTACGCCATCACCGAGCTCTTCCGCCGGGGCGAGACCGTGGAAAGCCTCTTCAAGGCCAGCGCCATCACCCCCTACTTCCTTGAAAGCTTCAAGCGCATTGCCGACTTTGAAAAGACCCTCGCCGCCAATGTGGGCTCCATCGAGACTCTCCGAGAGGCCAAGGCCCTCGGCATTTCCGACAAGTTTATCGCAAAGCTCTGGGGCTACGGCGAGATCGACGTGTGGAACATCCGCATGGAAAATAAGCTCCTGCCTGTTTTCCGCATGGTGGACACCTGCCACACCAATGCCTACATCCCCTATTTCTACTCCAGCTACCACGGCGAAAACGCCTCCATCGTCACCGATAAGGAAAAGCGCGTTGTGCTGGGCGCAGGTCCCATCCGCATAGGCCAGGGCGTTGAGTTTGACTACTCCACCGTCCACGCCGTGCAGACCATCCGCTCTGCCGGCTACGAGGCCATTATCATAAACAACAACCCCGAGACCGTATCCACCGACTATACCACCGCCGACAAGCTCTATTTCGAGCCCCTGACCCCCGAGGATGTTATGAACGTTCTGGCCTTCGAGGGCGCCTGGGATGTTATCGCCTCCCTGGGCGGACAGACCGCCATCAATCTGGCCCAGCCT
>JAZNZM010000002.1:0-11916 GCA_045594965.1 Oscillospiraceae bacterium
TCCAGCAAAAAACCGGAGCTTTCCTTCAGCTGCTCGGGCTTCATAAGACGGGTTATAAACAGGAGAAGAACAACAATCATGGAAAGCACGCTGCCGGGAAAGGGAAAAAGCAGCAGAGAGGATATGCCCTCGCAGACCAGGCAGATGGTAAATATAAGCGCCACCTGATGCAATATTCTCATAGTATGCAGCTCCTTTATAAGAATAGAGCCCCCAATAAGGGGGCTCTTAATTATCAAATTAAGCGAGCTCAGCCCAGCCACTTGGCCATAGCCTTGTCAATCATCTCAACGCAAGCCTGAACCTTGGGCATATCCTCTTCAACCAGGTTATAAAGAGGTGCTCGGACACCGCCAATATCGATACCTTCGCGGCGGCGGAGTATCTCCTTGATGGTGCCGTACATATTGCCCTTGGTGGAGCACATGGCGTAAATGATATTGTTGATATCGTACTGAAGATCGCGGGCCTTATCCATATCGCCCTTTTCAACCAGCTCAAAGAGCTTGAGAATAAGCTCGGGATATGCGCCGTAGGTACCACCGATGCCGCCCTGTGCGCCCATTACGAGGCCGGAAACTATCTGCTCATCGGGACCGTTGAACACAAGGAACTCACGGCCACCCTGATTGCCCTCATAGTTGAACATCTGGATATCCTGAGTGGGCATAGAAGAGTTCTTAACAGCGACAACATTGGGGTTTTTCAGCATTTCCTTCAGCAGTGGCATGGTGAGAGCCACACCGGCGAGCTGGGGAATATTGTAAATAACAAACTCGGTGTTGGGTGCTGCAGAGGAAATGTCGTTCCAATACTTGGCGATGGCATACTCAGGCAGTCGGAAGTAGATGGTGGGGATGGCAGCAATAGCATCAACGCCAAGGCTCTCTGCGTGGCGGGCCAGTTCCATGGAGTCTGCGGTGTTGTTGCAGGCAACATGGGCAATAACGGTCATCTTACCGGAAGCAACGGCCATAACGTTCTCAAGAACCACCTTGCGATCATTGACGCTCTGGTAAATGCACTCACCGGAGGAGCCGCCAACATAAAGACCCTTCACACCCTTCTCAAGGAAGTAGCGGGTAAGCTGCTGCACACGTTCGGGGCTGACATTGCCATCATCGTCGTAGCAGGCATAGAATGCAGGGATAACGCCCTGATATTTTTTTATATCTTTCATTGTTCTTTCCTTTTCAAGTGGATTTTAAGAAATTTATACTATCCCTTCAGGGAATTAAAGGCAAATTAAAGTTTGAACTTGAAAACAGCTTTTCTGACCGCCTCGGGACCGTCCAGCTGCATTTTTATCTTGTGGGCATCTCCGGGGAATACCACAAGGAAGCTGCCGGGAGACAGTACAAGACGGTGACGGGCTTCGCCATTATAAGCAATAAAGTCGTTTTCGGGTATGCGCTGAAATTCCTCCAGATCATCGGGGGGGCTAATAAATACCCTCTCGCTGCCCTTGAGCATGATATGAATATCGCCATAGTGCTCATGAGCCTCATAGAAGCTTTCCGACTCAGGAATAGTCTCATAGTCGAAGCAGTTAAGGTAAACATTGTCTCCGTCCATATCGTAATGGCCGGGCTCCAGACCGTCAAGGCCCTGAGCCAGACGCCGCAGAGCGGCGTCCAGCCAGGGGCCGAGGCCCAAATACTGCAAAGCATTGCGATTTTCTGCAAGTATCATTGGGAATTTCCTGCCTTTCCGGGTATATCAGCCCTTGACAGCACCCATGGTGATGCCCTGAGTGAAGTATTTCTGGAAGATGAGGAAGACGATAATGATAGGAACAGCTGCAAGAGCAGCTCCGCTCATCAGAAGCCCCAGGTCAACGCTGGTTTCTGCCTGCATGGTAGCAATACCAAGGGAGATAGTGTAGTTAGCGTTGCTGGAGAGCATGACCAGCTGCATAAAGTAGTCATTCCAGCTATTGATGAAGGTAAATATGGCCAGTGCACCGATACCGGGTTTGACCATAGGAGTAACGATGGTGAGAAATGTGCGCCATTCGCTGGAGCCGTCAACTCTGGCGGCCTCCAGAATCTCTCCGGGTATGCTCTCAGAGAACTGCTTCATCAGGAACACACCAAAGGGCCAACCGACGGTGGGCAGAATAACAGCCCAGAGGGTATCCCACATATGCAGAACGCTCATTTCCTTCAGCAGGGGAATAAGAATAACCTGTTTGGGCAGAGCCATTGCGCAGACGATAAGGGAGAAGACCAGGGCGCGACCGGCAAAGCGCTTCTTAGCCAGAGCGTAGCCTGCCATGGTAGCAGTTATGCAAGTGAGGATCATTGCGCCCACAGCCATGATAACAGTGTTCAGCAGCCAGCGGATAGCTCCGGGAACTTCAGGTCCGGTAACAGCGCCGTTAAACATCTCAAAAAGAGGTGCGGGGCGGCGGGAAAACAGCTTCTCAAAGTTTGCTATAGTCCACTCGGTGGGCCACCAGGAAGGACTCTGGGCATAAATGTCCTGAGCGGTCTTGAAGGAGCCCGTTACGATCCAGTAAAGGGGGAAGAGAAAGAGCAGGGCCAGAATGATAAGGGCAATAAGGCTGACAACTCTGTAAGCCATGGATTTTCCAGAACGAATTTTCATATCTCAGCCCTCCCTTACTTTTCTTTTGCAAGCCTGAACTGCAGAGCGGAAAGCAGGCCTATGAATATTGCAAGGATAACGCCCATAGCATTGGCGTAACCGAAGTGGCCGTTCATCTCTGTCAGCTTGAAGGCGGTGTAGTAAATGTAGTACATTACCGTGTTCGTTCCCGATCCGCCGGAAGTAAGGAGCTGGATAAGGGCGAAGCACTGGAAAGAGTTGATGGTAGTGATAACCAGTATGTAGAGCGTGGTGGGAAGCATCTGGGGCCACTTGACCTTCCAGAAAACCTTCATGTTGGTGGCTCCGTCCACCTGAGCAGCCTCGATGAGGGTGGTATCAACATTGCCCAGAGCAGATACATAGAGAACAATGGGCTGGCCGACAGAGGTGGTGAAGAGTATCAGAATGATACACCACAGGGCGAAGCTGGGATCGCCCAGCCAGTTGATGTTCTTTTCGATAATGCCGGTGCCCTTGAGGACATAGTTGAAGATACCGGTGTAGTTATCGAACATCCATTTCCATACAACGGTAACAGCAACAGAGCCGGTTACAACAGGAAGATAGAAAATGCAGCGGAATGCGGAGAGCAGCTTGCCATTGAGCTTGTAAATGGCGGAAGCAACCCAGAGGGAGAATGCGGTAACGGTGGGAACACTTACAACGACGATGATAAAGGTGTTACCAAGAGCCTCAAGGAAGGTTTTATCCTGCCAAAGGTTGATAAAGTTTGTCAGACCGATGAAATGCACTTCGCCTGCGTGCATATTAGCGTCGGTGAAGCTGTTCCAGATACAAAGGAACATGGGCAGGACAACGAAGCCCACAAAGAAGATAAGGCTGGGGAGCATGAAGAGATAACCAGCAGTGGTCTCTCTCCGTGCCAGCGCCCGGCTCATGCTGTGATTGCCAAGTCTTGCCAAGAAAAGCACCTCTCTTTTTTGCGAATAATAGAATTTCCGGTGGAGATACGCACCGCAGACCGCGCTTCCCGGTCGGCGGTGCGTATCCCCATCTGCAAAGATGCGCCTCTCCTCCGCGCGTGCGGAGAAGAGGCGCGGGATGCCTAGGTATTAGCAGTATTCAGCTGTTTATGTATGATCAGCCTGCAGCTGCTGCGTTGGCCTCAGCCATGAAGGTGTCAACAGTGCTTGCGATGTCAGCGCCTTCGCCGATATCCTGAAGCATGTTCCACCAAGAAGTACGAGCCTGTGCCCAGCCCTTGGTGACCTGGTAGTAGTCGCCGAGGTAAGGCATGAGCTTGGTGTACTCGTTCATGATGGCGTTGTCAGCCCAAACGGTGGAGAGATCTGCGCCGTCAGCGGCGTCGCGGACTGCGAAGTAGGTAGCGGTGCGGACAGCGTCAGCAGTGTGCTCGGAGTCGCACATGTACTTGATGAACTGCTTGGCAGCGTCGATCTTGGCGGGATCGCCGTTGTCGAACACGCCGAAGCCCCAGATACCGCCCTGGAGGAGGGACTCACCGGTCTCAGAGGGGAAGCTCATGAATACGATGTCGTCGCCTGCGAGGGTCTTTTCAGCGCCGGTGCCGGCAGAGTTGGGGTTGAGCTGCTGAGCGATGTTCCAGCAGAAGGCCATCTTCAGAACGCCCTGATAGAACTTTGCGATCTCGTCGCCGCCTGCGAGGGAAGCGTCGAAAGCAATGCCGTCCATGCCGTAGAGAAGCTCAAGAGCCTGAATGTTGGCAGGATTGTTCCAGGTGTAAGCGGAGTGGTCAGCCTCGGTGAAGGTGCCGCCGTAGAGGTTGTTGATCAGAGCGCGGGTGCCCTGGTCGCCGCCCTGGCCAGCGCAGTAGACAGCGCCGACGGTCTCGCCGTAGTGAGCATAGAGAGCAGCAACAGCGTTGATGAAGTCCTCGGTGGTCCAGGTGTGGGTGTCGAGGTTCAGGTACTGGTCAGCGCCGGCCTCTTTGAAAGCGTTGAGGTTGATAGCCATGCAGTGTGCAGTCATGACCAGAGGATACTCGTAAACAGCGCCTTCAGCGTTGGTGCAGGCGTTCAGAACAGCGGCGTTGATCTCAGCCTTGTCGGTATCGTCGAGCATGTCGGAGAGGTCGACCAGATAGCCGTTTGCGCCCCAGTTGGCGACGAGACGCTCGGGACCTTCCATGATGAGGTCGGGAGTGCCGCCGGCAGTGATAGCAGCGTTGACCTTGTCGTCGCCGTCAGCGTATGCGAGATACTCAACGGAGACCTTGATGCCGGTGTCAGCAAAGAAAGCATCGGTCAGAGCCTTGACCTGATCTTCCTGGCCCCAGCCACCGATGGGATAAGTCCAGAGGGTGATCTCAGTAGCCTCAGCGGGTGCTTCGGGCTCTGCGGGGGTTTCGGGAGTTGCAGGTGCTTCGGGAGTTGCAGGTGCTTCGGGAGCAGCGGGCTCGTTGCCGCAAGCTGCAAGGGCGAAGACCATGACTACAGCCAGAAGAAGGGCAATAATCTTTTTCATAGTTTCCTCCTAATAATGTCTGCACAATCTTATGTGCTCTTAATTTTGGGGTGATACACACCCACAATGATTTTACAAAAGCAATGTCCGTGTGTCAAGGAAAAAAGACTAAAATCTGTGAAATCTCTATAATGCCGAAAAGCTCTTTGCAATCCTTGACAATCTAACGAATAATGACTAAACTGAAATTGAAAAATTAAATCCCGAAAAGGAGCCCGAACCATGAAAAAGCATATTCTCTGCCTTGGAGATTCCAACACCCACGGTTACTGCGCCGATCCCGGTGACTGCGACGACGGCGGCATACGCTTCAACGAAGACGAGCGCTGGACCTGCCTTCTTGGCAAAGCCCTTGGCGACGAATATCTTGTAACCGAAGAGGGTCTCTCCGGACGAACAACGGTTTTTTCCGATCCCCTTCACGAGAGCATGGACGCTCTCAGCGTGGCCTATCCTCTGCTGAAGAGCCATGAGTTTATAGATCTCCTTATTATAATGCTGGGCACCAACGACACCAAAGATCGTTTCGGCGTGAACGCCGCCTGCATAGCACTCGGCATGGAACGCCTTGTGCGCAAGTGCATGAGCGTGGATTGCTGGGGCGGAAAGAAGCCCAACATACTCATCGTTGCTCCCCCTCCCATCGGTGAAGAGCTGCAGGATCCCTGTATGGGTGTCCACTGTGCAGAGAAATCCCGTGAGCTCGCCCATTACTATGCCGAAAAAGCCAGACTTCTCGGAGTTCACTTCATGGACGCCGCCGGCTGCGACTTCAACCGCATAGACTATATGCACCTCAGCCGTCTGGGCCACGCCCAGTTGGCCGAAAAGCTGGCTCGGCTGGTGCCTGCCATCATGGAATAAGATCAAAAAAGAGTTGGTGAATTTCGTCACCAACTCTTTTTTATGTTATTTGAATTATTCCTCTTCCACGTAATACTCGTCTTCCTCATCCGGGTATCTTCCCTCAAGGCTTGCTCTGTCTTCCTCGCTGAGGTATTTGACAAATATCCGCTCCAGGAACAGACTGCCCAAAAGAGCGGCCAATACAGGAGTGAAAAAGATAGGCCACCAACGCTCCAGAGTGAAAATCGCAAGCTGCATATTAAGAAGCACCAGCACAAAGGTGGAGGGCAGATGGCGTATGGAAAGGAACACCGCCGTGCGGAAAGCGTCCTTCAGTCCCGTTTCAAAGCGGGCGAAAATGGGGAAAAGCCAGCACACTATGCCTGCAGGCACCAGCAAGGCCACCCAATAGGCTACGAACATGATGCTGCCTGCTGCACTCTCGTTCTTGTGGATGTCCATCACCAGATAAAACACGGTGAACACAGCCACAAAAGGCAGGCATATAAGGCTTGCTGAAATGCCCTTTTTCAAGTTGCTCAAAAAGCTCTTCAGCATGAGCTTGAATCCGTCGGTCTCCCGCTGACGGAAGGATTTCACCACTGCGTAATAGAGGGCGGAGGTGGCGGGGCCAACTGTGACCACGGGCAGGCAGAGTACTAACCAGAAAAGACCCAGACCCACAAAGTCCACACCTCTTGAGATGAGCCGCCAGAACAGATTGTTGGTGTCAAATACTTGTCGAAACATGGCAAAGCCTCAAAAAGTCAGAAATGTCACTCAAAGGGGAGATTCGTTTATGCCAGACCAGCCTTTGCCTCCACATCACTCATCATCTTGTCAAGCATGATGAGGCAGCGGGGAACATGGAAGGGTCCCTTGAAGGTGCTGCCCTTGCAGGCAGGCATGGTGGGGAGACCATCACGGCGGAGATATCCATACCACTCACCGAACTGGGGATCGGCAAAATGGGCCTCGGCATAGTCGGCGGTCTTGTAGAACCAGTCGAGATACTTCTCGTCGCCGGTGTCGCGGTAGAACATCATGGATGCAATCAGAATCTCGTTATGGGGCCACCAAAGCTTCATGTCGTGCTCATAGGCCTCGGGGGGATAACCAAGACAGTCGATGAAGTAGAGAAGTCCGCCGTATTCATTGTCCCAACCGGCATCAATGGCGTAGTCAAATATCTGCTTTGCGGTGGCGGTGAGCTCTTCGCTGCCCTCATACATGGCCTGCTCCTGCAGGAACCAGCTGCCCTCGATATCGTGGCCAGGGTTTACAACGCGGCCTGCCACGGTATCAATCTGTGCCTCGCCGTCCATACCAACTGTCTCAAGAGTGCACTTAAGCTCGGGATGGTAGTGGTACTTAAGAATCTTCTCTACGCACTCCTTGGCGCGGGCATCATAGAGTTCTTTGTTCTCAGGGTCGCAGCGGCGCATTACGGCGGTGACATTGAGATAGATCATGGGATCGCCGAAGGCGCGGCTTCTGCGGGTGGCGGCCTCGGTCTTGGGAGGCATACCAACAGGGTCCTCCATCAGGCCGTTATTGAGGCGGTAAACGGTCTCATAAGCCCGTCTTGCACGCTCAATGCGGACAGTATCGCCGGTGTTTGCGTAGTATTCGGCGTTGGCTATGATATAGAAGTTCTCGGAATGGCAGTAACGGCGCTGGCGAAGGGGCTTGCCGTCGCCGGTGACGGTAAAGTAGAGTCTGCCGCCCTTATCATGGTTTACGCAGTGTTCCTCAAGGAAGTCAAGGCAGGATCGGGAAGCCTCCAGCCATTCCTCTTTGGGGCCATAGCAGGTGCAGAGATATGCGAATACCCAGCCACAGCGTCCCTGCATCCAGACGCTCTTATCGGTAGAGAAAATTTTGCCCTGTCTGTCCAGGCAGGTGTAAACACCGCCGTTTTCACGGTCGAGACCATAAGTCATCCAGAAGTCAATGCAGCGCTTCAATTCATCACGGACCCACTGGTGTCTGGCCTGAAATTTTGCCATATCCATAAGAAATCTTCCTTTCTGATTATGTAAAATATTTTTATAAAATACATTCTCTGTTTATTTTATCATCAGTATGATTTTTTTTCAATCTCAATAGCAAAGATTCCACACGGGGATGGAAAAATTTTTCTCAATTGAACATTTTTTCTCTAATCCTATTGCATATTCACAGGCTTTTGTTATTATAAAATTCGTAAATATACACTTCAAGGAGGTAAAAAGTATGAACCATCGCGGCATTGAAGTAACTGTTAAAAACCCGCCCAAACTGGATCCCGGATTTATCCCCGTTTTGAAATTCAACGAGGCATTTCTGGCCGATGCCCGCAAGCCCCTTTCTGTAGCTGTTGAGCGCGCAGACGGACAGATGGCCACCGTACACACTTTTGTCCACGGAACTCCCGAAATGGCCGCCGCTGACCATTACTATGTGAATCGCCTTGTCAAGACCATACTCTGGATGAAGGGCGGCTTCCGTGTTTATGTGTCCGGAGATGTGGGCTGCTATGAATATCTGAAAGCCGTTTTCTCCGACGGCGGAGAGCAGGACTTTGACTTCCACTATATGGCCGGCGTTTTCGAGCACCCCTTTGAGATTCTTTATGTAGATTCCGTGCCCGAAGCCAAGGATTCCCCCAAGCGTATGGGCGGGCACCTGGGCGGCTGCCGCATAGGCTTTGACGCCGGCGGATCTGACCGCAAGGTCAGCGCCGTTATCGACGGTGAGAGCGTTTACTCCGAGGAAGTTGTATGGTTCCCCAAAATCAACTCCGACCCCGACTATCATTACGAAGGCATAGTTTCCGCTTTGAAGTCTGCCGCCGAGCACATGCCCAGAGTTGATGCTGTAGGCGTTTCCTCCGCAGGCGTATTTATCAATAACCGCACCATGGCCGCTTCCCTCTTCCTCGCCGTTCCAGAGGACCTATTTAACGAGAAGGTAAAGGATATCTATATCCGTGCCATTACCGACACTTTCGGCAATGTGCCTTATGAAGTTGTTAACGACGGTGATGTTTCCGCCCTCGCCGGAACTATGAGCCTTGGCGAGCCTAATGTTCTTGGCATAGCCATGGGCACCAGCGAGGCTGCCGGCTATGTGGACACTGAAGGCCGCATCACCGGTTGGCTCAATGAGCTTGCCTTCGTGCCCGTTGACTGCCAGGACAATGCCATGCAGGACGAATGGAGTCTTGATATAGGCTGCGGCGTTAAGTATTTCTCTCAGGACGGCGTTATCAAGCTGGCTCCCAGAGCCGGTATAGAGCTGGACGAGAGCCTTTCTCCTGCCGAAAAGCTGAAAGTTGTACAGAAGCTGATGGCCGAGGGCAGCGAAGCCGCTTCCGATGTATATCTCTCCATCGGAACTTATCTGGGCCACACTCTCGCCTACTATCATGTACTCTACGGCTGCAAGCACGTCCTCCTGCTGGGCCGCGTTATGAGCGGCAAGGGCGGCGACCTCATCCTCGAAGAGGCTAAGAGAGTGCTGGTCGACGAATATCCTGAGATTGCAGACAAGCTCAACCCCTGCCTCCCCGACGAAAAGTTCCGCCGCGTGGGTCAGAGTGCTGCTGCTGCCAGCCTCCCCGAAGTTATATAAACCCGTATAAAATGACAAATAACCGACATGTTCGTTTCCGACCTGTCGGTTATTTGTCATTTTACAAGCTCGCCGGTATAGCCGGCTGCAACAAGCCGTTCAAAGGCTTCACAGGCTTCTGGCGGTATCTCCTGAGGCAGCTGATAGCCCTTCTCTGCGTATACCTCCATACGCTGGAAGTCTCCCACAAGAATTTCTATTGCAGCCTTCTCCGTGAGTCCCTGTCTGCCGCAGCTGAGGATATATTCATCAATACTCATAGGCGGTGAGGTGAATACCGCATTGACTCCGGGCCAGTACACTCCCATAGCGGACATGAGTCTGCGTTCCATAAAGGGCTTGTGTACACAGATAAGGCGAGCTCCCTCAAGGCCATTTTCACGGAGTATTTCCCGAGTGAATAGTATATTTTCAGCGGAATTTGCAGACTTATTTTCAAGAATAATGTCCTCCGCCGGGACTCCCATGGCCATAGCTATCTCAGCAAAGCCCTCGGCCTCACTCTTGCCCCAGCGGCCAAGGGTATTGCGGCCCAATCCGCCGCTAAAAAGAATCTTCCCGGCACGGCCCTCAAGATAGAGACGGGAGCAATGAGTGGCAATATCGTCATTGATGCAACCAAAGCCCACAATGCAGTCACCGTGGGTGACGGGCATCCCCAGTTTCATGTAGTCCCAAAGTATTTCGACATCCCTGCGGATAATGTTCTCCATAGTCGCCTCCTACATCTTAGTGCCAGAATTGTATCACAGATACACCCAAATAGATACAAAAAAATAATCAGACCTCAGAATCTGAAAATGCATCGTCAAAATTTACGCTTTACATTGCTAAATTGATGGTATATTATTATATCCATCTAAATACCCCCTAAGGAGCAGATAAAAAATGAAACAGCTTATGCTGGGCAACGCCGCTGTTGCCCGTGGACTTTACGAGGCAGGCTGCCTCATTCTTTCCAGCTATCCCGGCACTCCCAGCACCGAGATAAGCGAGGAAGCAGCCAGATATAAAGAAATCTACTGCGAGTGGGCTCCCAACGAAAAGGTTGCCATGGAGGTTGCCTTCGGAGCCGCCCTTGCCGGAAAGCGCGCCTTTTGCGGCATGAAGCACGTTGGCCTCAATGTGGCCTGCGATCCCCTTTTCACCATGAGCTACACCGGAATCAACGCCGGTCTTGTCATCGGCGTTGCCGACGATCCCGGCATGCACTCCAGCCAGAATGAGCAGGATTCACGTCGCCATGCCATTTCCTCCAAGCTTCCCATGCTCGATCCTGCTGACTCCGCTGAAGCTCTGGAATACACCCGTCTGGCATTTGAGCTCAGCGAAAAGTACGACACTCCTGTTTTGCTGCGTATGTGCACCCGCATTTCCCATTCCCAGTCCCCTGTGGAAGTGGGAGAGAGAACTGTGCCCGAGGCTAAGCCCTACGAAAAGAACATCGCCAAGTATGTAATGATGCCTGCCAATGCCAAGCGCCGCCATCCTGTTGTTGAGCAGCGCATAAAGGATATGGCTGAATGGTCCGAAACAAGCGGCATCAACCGCACTGAAATGGGCGGTACCAAGCTTGGAATAATCTGCTCCTCCACAGCCTACCAGTATGCTAAGGAAGTTTTTGGAGACAGCGTTTCCATACTTAAAATCGGCATGGTCAATCCCCTGCCCACCAAGCTCATTCTGGACTTTGCCTCCAAGGTGGACGAGCTCATAGTCTGCGAAGAGCTTGACCCCGTTATTGAGGAGCACTGCCTCCGCCTTGGTCTCAAGGTACGCGGCAAGGATATTTTCCCCATTGAAGGCGAATTCTCCCAGAATCTCGTGGCAAAAGCCATGGGCCTCAGTACCGCCGCCGGTCCTGTACTGGACGAAGCCATTCCCGCCCGTCCTCCCATCATGTGCGCTGGCTGTCCCCACCGCGGTCTTTTCTACAGCCTTGTGCGCAACAAGTGCACCGTTTTGGGTGACATCGGCTGTTACACTTTGGGTGCCGTCGCACCTCTGAACGCCATGGAAATGACTCTGTGCATGGGCGCTTCCGTCTCCTCCATCCACGGCTTCAACAAGGCTCTGGGCGAGGCCGGCGAGAAAAAGACCGTTGCCGTCATAGGCGACAGCACCTTCATGCACTCCGGCATGACAGGTCTGGCCAACATTGCCTACAACGGCTCCGCCTCCACCGTTATCATTCTGGATAACTCCATCACCGGCATGACCGGACACCAGCAGAACCCCACCACCGGCTATAATCTCCGTGGGGAGCCTGCCGCCAAGATTGACCTTGAAAGCCTCTGTCATGCTCTTGGCATAAACCGCGTCCGCGTTGTTGATCCCTATGATCTTGCCGCCTGCGACAAGGCTATAAAGGAAGAG
>JAZNZM010000003.1:0-3461 GCA_045594965.1 Oscillospiraceae bacterium
GCACCTCGTCGGAGCCGCATCCCGCCAGAATGTTTCCGGGCTTCACGCCGTAAAATTCCGCAGCCGCCTCCCTCAAAGCTGTGCAGTCCGGGTCGGAATAAAGTCTCAGCAAACCGGCGTCCGCATTTTTCAGCGCCTCTATGACGCCCGGTGCCGGGGGATAGGGGCTTTCATTGGTGTTCAGTTTTATGAGTCTGCCGCCCTTAGGCTGTTCGCCCGGTGTATAGGGTTTAAGAGCGGCGGCCTCTTTGGAGAGAAATCTGCTCATTTGCCTTCACCTTCGCATCTTATAGTCACGCTTCTGGCGTGGGCTCTCAGGCCCTCCCGCTCCGCGAATTCAGCCACCATGGGAGCGGCAGCCGCAAGAGCCTCGGGGGTATAATAAATAAAGCTGGATTTTTTCACATAGTCATCCACGGATAGCGGGCTTGAAAATCTCGCTGTGCCGGAAGTGGGAAGGGTGTGGTTTGGCCCTGCGAAATAATCTCCCATGGCCTCCGGGGTACTGCGTCCGAGAAAAATGCTTCCCGCGTTTTTGATCTTTCCCATCACGGCAAATGGGTCTTCAACACACAGCTCCAGATGCTCGGGAGCTATGATATTGGCAGCCTCCGCAGCCTTTTCAAGGCTGTCCGTCAGAATTATCTTGCTGTTATTCTCAATGGAGGTCCGGGCGATGTCCTCTCTTGGCAGCTCGGAAAGCTGCTTTTCTATCTCCTTCTGCACCGCAAGGGCCAGATACTCGCTGTCCGTAACCAGAACGGCGGTAGCCAGAACATCATGCTCTGCCTGAGAGAGCATATCCGCAGCCACATACCGTGGGTCGCTGAGACCGTCCGAGAGCACCAGAATCTCACTGGGGCCAGCTATCATGTCTATTGCCACCCGTCCGAAAACCTTGCGCTTGGCGGTGGCCACGAAGATGCCGCCGGGTCCCACGATCTTGTCCACTCCGGGCACACTCCCGGTGCCGTAGGCAAGGGCTGCAACAGCCTGCGCGCCGCCAATTTTGAATATCTTTGTAACTCCGGCTATTTTTGCCGCCGCCAGCACAGCATCGGCTATTTTCCCCTCTTTATCGGGAGGAGTTACCATCACGATCTCGCTGACCCCCGCAATTTGGGCAGGTATAGCGTCCATAAGCACGGAGGAGGGGTATGCGGCGGTGTTTCCGGGAACGCATATACCCACCTTTTCAATGGGAGTGTAGCGCTGGCCCAGCACCACACCGTTTTCCTTTGTGATAACGAAATTATTGTGCAGCTGCCTTGTATGAAACTGACGGATGTTTTCCGCCGCGGTACGGAGAATATTGAGGAAATCCTCCCCAACATTTTCCATGGCGGCATCAATTTCCGCCTCGCTTACAGCAAGGTCATCCAGCTTTGCCCCGTCAAATCGGAGGCTGTAGTCTCTGAGAGCCTCGTCTCCCCTTTTTCGCACATCGGCAATGACCGCGTCCACAGCGGCAGACACGTCCTCCTCCGCCTGAATATCCCGGCAGAGTATATCCTCGGGGCTAATATCCTTGAAATTGAGTATTTTTATCATTTTATTGCCTCCCGGAGACAGGCAGTTACGGCATCTATCTCCTTTTTCTTGAAGCGGTAGCTGGCCTTGTTGGCTATAAATCGGGCGGATATGGGCATAAACTCCGTTACCACCTTCAGGTCATTCTCCCGAAGGGTGGTGCCTGTCTCCACGATATCCACAATCACATCGCTCAGCCCCAGCAGAGGAGCCAGCTCTATGGAGCCGTTGAGTTTTATAATATCAATATCCCTGCCCTGAGATGCATAGTAGGCCTTCGCTATATTCACAAACTTGGTTGCCACCCTGAGAGAGCGTCCCGGCTCATCGCAGAAATCCTTTCCCGCGGCAACACACATACGGCAGCGGCCAAGTCCCGTATCCAGAAGCTCATATACATCGGCTCCCGCTTCCTCCAGAATATCCTTGCCCACTATTCCTATATCCGCAGCTCCGTGCTCAACATATATGGCCACGTCGCTGGGCTTTACAAGGAAATAGCGTATGCCGGCCTCAGGGTTTTCCACCACCAGACGGCGGCTGAGATTATAGTCCTCTCCACAGCCATAGCCCGCAGCGGAGAGCAGAGCGTAGACCTTGTCCCCCAGTCTGCCCTTGGGCAGTGCCACATTCAGCATGGTCTTTTCGCCTGCGGGCTGCTCCGCAGAGTCCGTGCGCTCCAGCTCGTCCATATATATGGCGAAGCCTATGGCCTGTGCTCCCGGCGTGAAACGCTCTGCCAGAGGGTCATAGCGTCCTCCCTGAAGCACCGCCCTTGGCACACCCGGCAGGTAGCCCCTGAAGATGAGGCCGTTATAGTAATCTATGTCATTCACAAGAGAGAGGTCTATTCTTATATGCTCAGCTTTCAGGCCGCCGCAGACCCGGTCAAGCTCACCTATAGCTGCCGCCATAGCCTCATTGCGGCAAAGCTTTCTCGCCTCAGGGAAAATCTCATGCCATGGACCGGATAGAGAGGTGAGGGCGCAGAGGCCCGCAGCGTCATCCTCCTCAAGGCCCGAAGCAAGAGCCTTTTCCATAAGCTCATGGGCGTTTTTGCCCCTGATGCATTCCAATATCTCACCTTTGGCTCCCTCGGGCAGATTCACCGCCTCCATAAGTCCCGCGGCGAAACCCATGTGGCCTATTTCCAGAACAGCGTCAGCGGCGCAGGCCATAAGGCTTTCAAGGGCAAGCTCCAGCACCCCCGCGCAGTCGGATTCATCAAGAGAGCCTATGCACTCAAGACCCATCTGGCTTATCTCCCTGAATGTATGACTCTCCTGACTGGGACGGTATACGCTCTCGGAATAGTAATAGCGCTGGCAGCCTCCCTTGGGGATGCGCACATTTTTTGCTATGGACAGGGTAACGTCCGGCTTCAGGGCCAGAAGCCTTCCGTCCAGATCCGTAAAGGAGATAAGCTGCTCGGAGGAAAGAAAACTTCTGTTGGCCTGATAAAGGCTCAGCTCCTCGAAGCGGCTCATATGATATTTTCTGTACCCCGCTTTTTCGTAAAGCCCTCTGAGACAAAGGGCCGTAAGCTCTATCCTGTCAAGAATGCTGATATCCGCTTCCATTTTTTCTTCCTCCTTCTTTCCGTATTTTGCTGAAAAAGAGGCCGCGAAAGCCCCTGTTGACTATGTTTTTCACATTATACTTTATTTTGCTAATTAAGTAAAGTGCTAATTTGAGAAATTTCTGGTCATGTACGGTGCTTTGTGCTATACTTAGCCTGAACGATATAATCCGAAGTGCGTTTCTGAACGCATATGCGTTGGCATTGCTGCGTCCACGTCTTTTGAAGGGCGAAAGCCCGTCTGCAAGCCGTCGCCTTGCACTGCCTTAGCATATGCGCTCAGAAATCTTCGACTCCACGGGAGTGGATTTTTGTGTCAGGCAAAATTGAATGATGCAGATGGGCTGACGCC
>JAZNZM010000004.1:0-12869 GCA_045594965.1 Oscillospiraceae bacterium
CTTCGTAGTAATACTGTCCCTCGGCAACGTCCTTGAAGGGATTATCGCTGCTGTTGGGAGTGGGCTCGCCTGCTGCGCGCCAAAGGAAGGTGACAACCTGCCCGCGGGTGCAGACTGCGCCGGGGCCGAAGCTTGTGGCGGAAAGACCGGTGGTCACATTCTTTTCTACCGCCCACTGAACAGGAGCGAAGAAATAGTCCTTTTCTGACACATCGGTAAAAGGATTTTCAACAGGCTCGGGCTCAGGCTCGGGCTCAGGCTCGGGATCGGGTTCAGGTTCGGGTACATTGCCCTCTGGAAGCCATGTAATGTTGCCGCTATATTTGTCAAACTCGAAACTTTGCCATGTACTGTTTGCAACGGGGTAGTGGATGTTCACATTCAAGTCGTCGGAAAAGAGATCATATGGGGCATCGGGCGCGTCACCGGGAAAATAAACATCATTGACCTGAGAGGGGAGGCACTTGCTTTTCAGAGTGCATTTTGTTTCAGGCATAGATATGGAAGTCATGTAATAACAGTTGAAGAAAGCTTCGGTATCAATTAAGGAAAGTCCGGCGGGCAAATGCCATTCGCGGACATTAACACAATGGCAAAAGGCATATTCGCCAATGGAGAGAAGTGTGGAGGGAAGGCTGATGCTTTCCAGTTGAGGGAAGGTGTAATAATCATAAAAACCGTAAGCACTTTGGCTTGTACCAAAACTATAGCTTCCCACGCGGGTGATGCCTTCGTCGAGTTCGATGGTCTTTATCCAGGGATAGAACTCCAGCCAGGGGGGATATTTGTAACCGTGTATCCAGAAACCGTAATCTTCCATTGCTCCCTCGCCGTTTATTTTGAGCAGGCCGAGGCAGTCAAAAGTCCATGTGAGCCCCTCGCCGCAGCTTCCTGAGCCAAGGACCTCCCGTCTGGCATCGCTGCTATCGTCCAGCCACTCCAAATAGTTATACTTTTCGGGGATTCCTATCCAACGCACATCCCATGAGGGGTAATATGCCTTAAGGCTGATGTTGGGCCAATTGGGGAAGGCGGTGAAGGGTATCGTTGGCATGGCGGTAGAGAAATGAATCTCTTCCAGATTTTCAAATGCGGTAAAGCTGCCCCTGTCAATTGCGGTGATGCCTGAGCATAAATCAATCCGCTTGACCGATGCACTGTTTTCAGGAATGAACAGATGACCCAGAGAGTAAGGCATCTCTCCCTCGCCGGAAATGGTGAGTGTGCCATCTTCATCGATGACCCATGTGATATCGGTATCCTTGATATTGCCGGACTCAACAATGTCGGCGGCGGAGGCACTGATGCCGAGGCACAGCATAAGACCCAGTATGAGCGCGGCAATAAATATGTGCTTTAGTTTCATGTACATGTCTCCTTGTATTAATATTATGTCAACTGATAAAACGTAAAAACTCGGTTTTCATAGTCTCCCTGTCTCTTTCGCTGTAGAAGTAATGCCTTGAATGGGGAAGCACAAGGGTTTTGGCTGTACCCGTGTGTTTCGCCGAGCGAAATGCCACCAGCTCATCCTTTCTTGACTGTATGGCGGTGCAGGGCGTTTCAAGAACGGGCATCAGCTTTCGCGTCTTTCGGCAGAGGGCAAAAAGCTCCAGATAGCGGGGTATCCAGCGGAGATATGCAAAGGGATTTTTGCTGAGAGCCACACTGCAGGCCTCGCGCACCGAGCGCTGGTAGGCGGTGTCTTTCTCCATCGAACCATAGGCGCTGTGAAGGCATCCGGCTATGGCAACAGGGGTAAACTGGGGATAAAGGGGCATGGCGAGGGCGAAAATTCCGTCCACCCTCCCGGGAAATCTATCTGCCAGATAAACGGACAGAAGCGTGCCCATGGAGTGGCCAACCAGAAGCACACGGCGGTGACCCGCGGCAAGCTCAAGAAAAGCCCTTTCGCAATACGCTTTCCACTGTTCCATAGAGCTTTCCGCAAAATCCCGGCAGCTGCCTCCGTGACCGGGAAGCAGTATGCTCCATATGCTCCATGTCTCCGGCACTATGGGTATGAGAAAATCAAAGTGACGGGGTGTGCCAAGTATGCCGTGTATAAAAAGCACAGCCGTGTCTGCGTCATGTTTAATAATTTTGAGTTCCTTGTTCATAGCATTCACCACCATAGATTTTATATTATGCCCCTGAATTAGGCAATAATAAATTGAATTGAAAAGTCTGCTGTGTTATTATTGAACACAAACTGATAAAGGAGAAAAGCCTATGATAATGGAATATAAGGGCATAATGCCCGAAATAAGCTCCGAGGCATTTGTTGCCCCCACAGCCGACATTATCGGAGATGTGAAGATAGCTGCCGATGCCTCTGTATGGTTTGGTGCCGTAATAAGAGGGGACGAGGCCCCCATAAGTATAGGAGAGGGAACAAACATTCAGGATAACTGCGTTCTCCACTGTGACCATGGCAGCGATATGGTGATAGGAAAAAATGTTACCGTAGGCCATGGCAGCATAGTCCACGGAGCCACTATCGGCGATAATGTTCTCATAGGCATGGGAGCCATCGTGCTGGACAAGGCTGTGATAGGCGATAACTGCATAATCGGAGCCGGAGCTGTGGTGAAGGAGAGAGCAGAAATCCCCGCTGACTCCATGGTGGTCGGTGTGCCCGGAAAAATTATCCGTACGCTGGATGAAAAGACTGTTGAAGAGAGAATGAAGCAGAGCTACTATGTGCCGTTGAGCAAGAACTATATGGAGTGAAAAAACAATGATCAGATTTGACTGTGACTATACAGAGGGAGCGCATCCCAATATTATAGAGGCTCTTGCCGCCACGAATTTTCAGCAGACCTGTGGTTACGGTGAGGATGCCCACTGCGAAAATGCCAGAGAGTACATAAAGAAGGCCATAGATCGCCTTGATGCCGATGTACACTTTCTTGTTGGCGGCACTCAGGCAAACATGACCGTTATTGCGTCCATACTCCGCCCCTGGCAGGGAGTTCTCTGCGCTGAAAGCGGCCATATAAACTGCCATGAGACCGGTGCTGTGGAGTCAACAGGCCACAAGGTTCTTGCCCTTCCCCATGCTCAGGGCAAGATAAACGCAGCTCAGGTGCAGGACTATGTGGCAGCCCACTGGAGAGACGCTGCCCACGAGCATATTGTTCAGCCGGGCATGGTCTATATCTCCCAGCCTACGGAATACGGAACTCTCTACAGCAAGGCTGAGCTTGAGGAGCTTTATGCTGTCTGCAGTGAGCTTTCTCTGCCTCTTTTCATAGACGGCGCCCGTCTGGGCTATGCCTTGGCTGCGGACAGGAGCCTCACCCTGCCGGATATTGCGAAAAGCTGCGATGTTTTCTATATAGGCGGCACCAAGGTGGGCTGTCTCTTCGGAGAGGCTGTGTGCATAGTCAATGACAGCCTCAAAAAAGACTTCCGCTATATGATAAAGCGAATGGGCGGAATGCTGGCCAAGGGAAGACTTCTGGGCATTCAGTTTGAGGAAATGTTCAGGGAGGGTCTCTATTTCCGTGTGGCTGAAAAGGCCGTGGAAAATGCCCTGAGGATCAAGGCTGCTCTCATTGAAAAGGGAATACCCCTTTTTATGGATTCCGCTACCAACCAGCAGTTCCCCATTCTCACCAAGGCTCAGCAGAAGAAACTGGGCGAGAAATATGCCCTCGGCTTCTGGGACACCACCGGAGGGGACACCGATGCCATACGAATTTGCACAAGCTGGGCAAGCACAGACGAGAATGTGAACTCCCTTATTGCCGATATCAAGGCTCTTTAATAACATGAAAGAAACCGACAGATTAAGCGTAGAGCGCTTTCAGAGCATACTCAGGATAAAAACCGTATCCGGCAAGGAAGAGTTCAGTAAGGAATTTGAACGATTTTTGCCCACCCTTCAGGAGCTCTATCCCATAGTGTTCAGGGCGGTGGAAACTGAGACTGTGGGCGAATTTGGCATACTTATCCGCTGGCCGGGAAAAGACCCGGAAAAAAAGCCCGTGGTATTCGCGGCTCATCAGGATGTGGTGGATTGCGATGAAAAGGAGTGGAGCTACCCTCCCTTTGCCGCAGAGATCCATGACGGAGCGGTCTGGGCACGGGGCAGTGTGGACACGAAGTGTATCATTTCCGCCTTGCTGGAAAGCACCGAAGAACTCGTAGCCCGGGGCTTTGTGCCGGAGCGGGACATATACTTTGCCTTCGGAGCCGATGAAGAGGTTTTCGGTGACACTATGCCTCAAATTGTGGAGAGACTGCGCCTTCGTGATGTCAGCCCCCTGTTTGTGCTGGACGAAGGCGGAGCGGTACTTTCCGAAATGCCAATGGGCATAGGGGAGAGCTTCGCCATGGTGGCTGTGGCAGAGAAGGCCTATGGCACTCTTAAAGTGAAGTTTCGGAATAATGAAAGCGGAAACGCCCCTGAGCGCCTTTCCGCCGCCATTGCTAAAATAAAGAAGAATCAGCCCAGAGCTTTTCTCGGTGCTCCGGTGTGTGAAATGCTTCGCCGCCTTGCTCCCTTTACCAAGCCTGCGCTGAGGCCGGTGCTGAAAAATCTGAAGCTTTTTGGTCCTGCAGTAAAAAAAGTTATGGAAGGCAGCACTGACACCGCGGCTATGATTCAAAGCAGTATTGTCCACTTCGAAACAAGGGCTTTCCCCGATGACAACTGCGCCGAGGCGAGCTTTAAGCTGCGTCTCAATCCCCATGACAGCTTTGAAAGCATCCGCAGCCATGTGGCGGCATTGCTCCCTCAGGATGCTGAAATAAGCATTGAGATAAAAAGTGGAGGCGCTCCAATAAGCCCATGGAATACCGAGAGCTTCAGATATATCGAAAAAACGGTTGCCGAGGTTTTCGGAGCCCATACAAGCCCCTTTGTTCTGGACGGAGGTACAGATGCACGCCACTTTGCGCCTATATGCAGAAAAATCTACCGCCTTGGAGCTTTCAGAATGTCCACAGCCATGCGTGGAAGCGTGCACCATGAAAATGAGAGAATGCCCTTGACAAGCTATCTGGAGGGTATAAGGTTTTATAAGGAGTTTATTAAAGGGCTTTGAATTGAGGTGAACAAACGATGGCTTTCCACGATTATGAGTTTAAGGTAAAATTTACGGGGCGCGGAATCAAACTTGGCTACTTTAAGGAATATGAAAGACCCCTTAAGCCCTCGGATTTGCTGTGGCTGATTCCCGTAATCATAATTTGTGTACTGTTATTTGTGTTTGTACTGATTCCGGGCTTTGAGTCGGAAACTGAGGTCCGGGATGCCTTTAATGCCTTCAAAATCGGAAACAATGAAATCTGGGCGGAGTATGTCCATCCGGATTATTATGAAGAGCTTGGTGATTTGGATGCGCTTAAAGAGTCGATGGGCAGAAATGCTTTGGCCATAAATTCCGCTTCCACTGTGAAAGAAGTGGATACATCACCACCTCTTATTTCCGGAGAGCCATATACTTTGACGGCGGATGTGCTAAGCGGAGGGAATAAATACAGAGTGGAAATGGAATATCTGTCCGGGGAGGAAAAAAGCGGAATCATATCTGTTGAAGTCAGCTTTATCTACCTGCCGTACGGAACACCCTCACCCCGTTTCGAGCCTCCGGTACGCACTCCGGCCCAATAGATGGGCTCTTGTGCTTCAAATAAGGAAACCGCCTCTGTCTTGGCTGGCGCAGCTGACGGAGGCGGTTTTCTATATATTCAGTTGTGTATTCTCGGGAGATTGAGCTTATAGTATGCTGCCGCAAAGCGTATGACCATGATAAGCACAAGACAGATTATCGTGGCTGCGGTGCTGCCAAGGGGAGTGATGAGCAGGGCACAGAGCAGCGCACCCAGTATTGAAGCGCTGGCATAGATGTGCTTGCGGAAGATGTAGGGAATGTCTCCCGCGAAAATATCGCGTAGCACTCCGCCTCCGCAGCCGGTTACGCAGCCCACAAACACCATCAGAAATATGTTGTCGGGAAAGATCGCGTGGCAATTGACAACTGCGACCACAGTGAAGCCTCCAAGGCCCACTGCGTCAAGAACCTGCAGAAAAACTTCCCCTGCAGTTTTAAGCCTTCCAAGCAACTTTGATACAATGGGGACGCATATTATCAGGGAGGTGGCCAAAGCGACAAGCGCATACACGGGATTTACGAACATGGCGGGAGGAGTGTTTCCTATGATAACATCGCGGATAACGCCGCCTCCGCAGCCGGTAGTGATGCCCAGCATACACACACCGAAAAGATCCATGTTTTTTTCCTTGCCAACAATAACGCCGGAAATTGCGAAGGCAATGGTGCCCAGTATTTCTATTATGAAAATAACTGTGTTCATGGGAGCCTCCTGCTCAAAGATTCGGGCCGCCTTGAGTTGGCGGCCCGATAATGAATATGCGTTTATCCGACGAAATATGCAGATAAATGAGGATTTACTTGGAAACGAGCTCCTTGGTGTCGCGAGCAATCATGAGCTCTTCGTTGGTGGCGATGACGAAGACCTTTACGGGGCTGTCATCGGTGGAGATGAGGTGCTCGTCCTCGCGGATAGCATTGCGCTCGGGGCAGATCTTAACGCCCATGTACTCAAGACCCTTGCAGATCTCGGCGCGGTCCTTGGCACCGTTCTCGCCTACGCCGGCGGTGAAGACGATGGCGTCGCAGCCGCCCATGGCAGCAGCGTAGGCGCCGATGTCCTTGCGGACTTCGTAATGGAACTTGTCAAGAGCCAGCTGAGCGCGCTCGTTGCCGGAGGAGGCAGCGGCTTCCAGATCACGGAAGTCGGAGGAAACGCCGGAAATGCCCAGAACGCCGGACTTCTTGTTGAGGATGTTCATCATCTCTTCGATGCTGTAGCCGTAGCGACCCATCAGATACTCAATGATGGTGCCGTCGATGTCGCCGCAGCGGGTGCCCATGGGAACACCGGCGAGAGGTCCAAGACCCATAGTGGTGTCAACGCACTTGCCGTCGATGCAGGCGGAGAGGGAAGAACCGTTGCCCAGATGGCAGCAGATGACCTTGCTGTGCTCGGGATTGCCGAGAAGGTCGATGGCGCGGGCGGAAACGTAGCGGTGAGAGGTGCCGTGGAAGCCGTAGCGGCGAACCTGGTCGTTCTCATAGTACTCGTAGGGGATGGCGTAAGTGTAAGCCTGTGCGGGCATGGTCATGTGGAAAGCGGTGTCGAACACGGCGACCTGAGGAGTGCCGGGCATAACTTCCTGGCAGGCCTTGATGCCCATGAGGTTTGCGGGGTTGTGGAGAGGTCCGAGGGGGAAGCACTTTTTAATAGCGGCTTCGCAGGCATCGTCAAGAATGCAGGATGCGGTGAATTCCATACCGCCGTGGAGAACACGGTGGCCGCATGCATCGATCTCTTCCATGGAGGCGACAACGCCGTTTTCTGCATCAACGAGGGCGCTCAGAACAGCCTGAATAGCCTCGGAGTGGGTGGGCATGGCAACGCTCTTGGCCTTGATGGCTTCCTTACCCTCTATCTGGGGCTTGTAGGTGAAAAGACCATCAATGCCGATACGCTCGCAAATACCCTTTGCGAGGACGGACTCATTGTCCATGTCCATCAGCTGATACTTCAGAGAAGAGCTGCCGGCGTTAATAACAAGAATTTTCATTTTTGCTACCTTCCTTATTGTAATTAATTTATTTTTCTGTAAAATAGGGATATAAAAGATTTGCGTACCATTGTTTATTTTAATACAATATTTCGGAAACGCAAGAGTTTTTTGGCTTTTTGGAGCGCTTTATGAACATTTCTGGCATTATTTCGGAATATAATCCCTTTCACATGGGTCATAAGCATCATATTGACCAAACCAGAGCAATGCTTGGGGACGACTCCGGCATAGTATGCGTGATGAGCGGCAATTTTGTCCAGCGTGGCGAAGCCGCGGCTTTCCTCAAAAATGCAAGGGCGGAGTGCGCCGTTCATGGCGGCGCCGACCTTGTGCTTGAGCTTCCGGTGCCATGGGCTCTTTCCTCTGCCCAGGGCTTTGCCAGAGGTGCGGTGGGTATTCTTGGCGCAAGCGGGGTCATAAGCCATATGTCTTTTGGAAGCGAAAGCGGCGACATAGCTCCTCTTGACAGTGCTGCCAGAGTATTGCTCAGGCCGGAAATGGATGCTATAATAAGAGAACTGTTGCCCCAGGGAATGCCATATGCAGCAGCAAGACAGACTGCAGCGGAGCGCCTGGCAGGGGAGAGTCTCCCACAGCTTCGAAATCCCAATGATATTCTGGGGATTGAGTATATAAGGGCTGTATATGAACTGCGGCTGCCAATAAAGTCCGTCACAGTGAAGCGTATCGGAGCAGGCCACGACCGCCTTGGCGGGGGTGAAATGCCATCTGCATCGGAGCTGAGAAAAAGGCTTGGCGAGGGAGAGAGTGTTTTCGGGAATATGCCCCGCGAGTGCGCGGCGGTTCTGGAAAGAGAGATGCGTCATGGCAGGGGGCCTGTGATGGGAGCGGCTTTGGACACCGCCATATTGTCCCGCCTGCGCATGCTGCCAAAAAGCAGTTATGAGGACCTTCCCGATTCCGGCGAGGGACTTGGGGCGAGACTTTACCGCGCCGCGGTGACTGAGGTAAGTGTAGATGCTGTAATTGCCGCAGCAGCCACCAAACGCTATGCCATCAGCCGTCTGCGCCGCATGCTGATGTGTGCCGCCCTCGGGATAAAAGAGGGAGATGCTGATGGGCTGCCGCCTTATATAAGGGTGTTGGCAGCCAATGCCCGGGGCTGTGCTATACTGAAGAAAATGAGGGAGAGAGCCTCTCTTCCCATTATTACCAAGCCCGCAGAGATAAATTCTCTCGGAGCAGAGGCAAGGGAATGCTTTGCCCTTGAGAGAGCTGCAACGGATCTTTTCGTTCTCGGCTTTTCTGCCCGTGAGGAAAAAAGGGGCGACAGGGACTATCGGACGAGTCCCGTGATCTTCTAATAAGGAGGCTAATATGAAAAAGCTTATTGCACTGTTGTTGGCGCTTGTCATTCTTATGGGCCTTGCCGGTTGCGGCAAGGATGAGGAGGAAGCCAACCCCGTTCTTCGCATAGGCGTTTTTGAGCCGTTCACCGGCGTTGACAGTGAGATGGGTCTTAAAGAGGTTGTTGGTATACAGTATGCCCATTCTCTCAGACCCAGTGTAGATATAGGCAACCAGACCTACGATATAGAGCTTGTATATGCTGACAACGCGTCCTCCGTTGCACAGTCTGCGGAGGTGGCGGCTTCTTTGCTGGAACATGATGTTTCTCTCATTCTCGGTTCCTATGGAAGCAGCTACTGTCTGGCAGCGGCTCCTGTTTTTGAAAAGGCAGGTGTTGCCGCTATCGGAATAAGCTGCACTGCTCCGGCTCTTACAGCGAACTATGACTGCTATTACAGGGTGTGCATTCAGGATAATCTTCAGGGTGCCGCTCTGGCAAAATTCATCAAGGATGAGCTTGAATGCAGCAATGTGCTCTGTCTCGGTCTTATGGACAGCGAGTATGAGGAGGGGCTGGTGGATGGCTTTGTGGCTGCCGCTGAGGATCTGGACCTTGATTATCAGAAAATGAGTTTTTCTGAAAATACCGGGGACTTCACTTATTTCCTTAGCTCCATACCGGAGCAGAAGATCGATATTGTATTCGCTCCATGCTCTTCCAGACACGGCAAGCTCATTGTGGAGGCAATGAACGCACTTGAGGAGCCTGTACCCGTTGTGGGAGCGGATACCTGGGATAATGATGCCATGCGTGATGCCGCTGTGGGTAAAAATTTCAGAATATTCACATCCACCTTCTATGCGGAGGGATACAATGCATCCTTTGAAAGTAAGTTCAAGGAGTGGATAATGAGCGATCAGGCCGCTTTTGCCAATAATGGCGGCACCGATGAGCTGGCAGCTGTAACAGTAATGGGATTCGATGCCTATAATCTGGCTCTTTCTGCCATAAGCAAGGCCGGCAGTGCCCATTATGCGGATATACTGGCTGTTATGCCTACTGTCAGCAGCAGCGGAGTGGCAGGTGTAATTAACTTCGATGAAACCGGAGATGCTATCCGGACATCCATATTTATTAAGCGTGCCGACACTGAAACTCCTCTCTGGAAATATGTCAAGAGCCAGAGAGTGAAATAAGAACGAAATGCACAAAAATGCCCACGCGGGAAAAACATTTGTTTTGCCTGTGTGGGCATTTTTGTGTTTACAAAGTGGCTTTTCTGTGCTAAAATGCTAAATTGTCGCTGTGTACCGTCTTAAAACCGCAAAGGAGTTCATGGCTTATGTTTGATAAGCTTCGTCAGATTGAGGAAAAGTTCATAGAGCTTGAAGAGCGTATGTCCACACCTGAGGTATATTCTGACCCGGCGGTATATGCCAAGTGTGCACGTGAGCAGAAGGAGCTTTCACCCGTGGTGGAATGCTACCGCCGATATATGAACCTTAAAAGGGATATGGAGGATGCTCAGGAACTGATGGAAGACCCTGAAATGAGAGATTTTGCTCAGGAGGAGTATTCCATTGCAAGGGACGGCATGGAGAGCTGCGAGGAGGAACTGAAAATCCTCCTTCTGCCACGCGACCCCAACGATTCCAGAAATGTTATCATGGAAATCCGTGGCGGAGTTGGCGGTGAGGAGGGAATGCTCTTTGCCTCCGATCTCTACCGTATGTATTCAATGTATGCCGAGCGCAGGGGCTGGAAGATAGACATTGTCAACCTCAACGATACCGAGCTTGGAGGCATAAAGGAAATCAGCTTTGTTGTGGAGGGAGAGGGTGCATGGTCCCGTCTGAAGTTCGAGGCCGGCGGCCACCGTGTCCAGCGTGTGCCGGAAACCGAGAGCGGCGGACGCATCCACACCAGCGCGGCCACAGTCGCAGTTTTGCCCGAGGCTGAGGAAGTTGAATTTGATATAGATCCCAAGGACCTCCAGATAGACACCTACCGCTCCAGCGGTGCAGGCGGACAGCATGTAAACAAGACAGAGAGCGCCATACGCATTACCCACCTGCCCACAGGAGTTGTGGTGGAGTGCCAGGATGAGCGCAGTCAGCATAAAAACAAGGACAAGGCCATGAAAATACTCCGTTCAAAGCTTTATGAGGCGGAGCAGGCCAGGCAGCATGCCGCTATAGCTGCAGAGCGTAAGAGTCAGGTTGGCTCCGGCGACAGAAGCGAGCGCGTGCGCACCTATAATTTCCCCCAGAACCGAGTCACTGACCACCGCCTTACGGGAGACATAAAGAATTTCAATATTGCCGGAATTATTAACGGCGATCTGGACGAGTTGATAGACGCTCTCGTGACAATGGATCAGGCGGAGAAGCTGAAGGACAATGAAAACTGAGCTTATTACGAAGGATATAGCCCGCGCCGCTGAAATTGTGGCGGAAGGCGGACTCGTGGCAGTGCCCACCGAGACTGTATACGGGCTGGCCGGCAACGGTCTTGACGAGACGGCTGTACGCGACATATACGAGGTGAAGGGCAGACCTGAGGTGAAAGCACTGTCCCTCATGGTTCCCGGCAGGGATGCCATGGAGGTGTACTGCGAAAGCGTGCCGGAAGCCGCAAAGGCTCTTGCGGAAAAATACTGGCCGGGACCTCTTACCATTATTCTCAAAAGCCGGGATATTGTTCCCCGGATAGTCCGCGCAGGTGGAGCCACTGTAGGACTTCGCTGTCCCGACCATCCCCTCACACTGGAGCTGCTTCGCAAAAGCGGACTTCCACTTGCTGCTCCCTCGGCAAACCCAAGCGGGGAGCCAAGCCCCAAAAGCGCGGAAAAGGTGATGGAATATTTCGAGGGTAAAATTGAGGCTGTTCTCGACGGAGGACAGTGCGGCATTGGTCTTGAGTCCACTATAATAGATATGTCTTCCGAGCCCTATAGAATTCTCCGGCAGGGTGCTCTGCCGGAAGGTTATATTGCACGTGCTCTTGTGGATTCCATGACTCTTGTGGGTATCACAGGGGGCACAGGCTGCGGCAAGACCACAGCATTGAATGTGCTTCGGGATATGGGGGCTCTTATTGTGGATGCCGATGAGGTGTACCACTGCCTCTGCAGGGAAAGCGGGGAGATGAGAGCCGAGCTTACAGCGCGATTCGGAGAGGTTTACAAAGACGGAACCCTGGACAGAAAGGCGCTGGGGTCCATAGTTTTCGCTGATCCCCAAGCTCTTAAAGACCTGAATAAAATTACTCACAAATTTGTGAGTGCTGAAATAGAATCCCGCCTTGAGCGCCACGCAATGAGCGGAGGCACACTGGCGGCCATAGATGCAATCGCCCTTCTGGAGGGCGCCTTTGCCAAGCGCACCGCCTTTAATGTGGCTGTTACAGCTCCCACGGAGGCCAGAGTGCAGCGGCTGTTGATGCGAGAGGGCATAAGCGAAGAATATGCCCGAAGCCGCATTGCCGCCCAGCGTCCCAATGAGTATTTCGCGGAAAACTGCGACTATACTCTCCATAACGGGGGAAGCCGGGAGGAATTTGAAAGTGTGTGTAATAAATTTTTCATGGAGGTACTGAAAAGTGTCTGATAACAAGGAACTTAGAGAGAAACTTTTTTACGAACAGAAAAACGGCTATGACCTCATAGACACCGAGGAGCGTATCGCCCTTGAGGAGTTCTGCGAGGGCTACAAGAACTTTCTTGATAAGGCAAGAACCGAGCGTCTGACTGTGGCGGAGTCTATACGTCTGGCTGAGGAGGCAGGCTTTGTTCCCTTCACCTACGGCATGGAAGTAAAGCCCGGCATGAAGCTTTACCGCTCCAACCGCGGCAAGAGCCTGCTGCTGGCTGTGGTGGGCAGGAAGAGCATGGCTGAAGGCTGCAATATTGCTGCTGCCCATATCGACTGCCCC
>JAZNZM010000005.1:0-4826 GCA_045594965.1 Oscillospiraceae bacterium
ACATGGCTACGATCCGACTTAGGCCCCAGACCCTGTGCAGGTGGAACAGCCCGAAAAACAGAAAGAACCAGGGTTCCCATGCATAGATCTTCGGGGTCGATCCAACGGCTGCCGTGCTGGTCTTATCTTTCATGATGTTCCCTCTTTTCTTCATTAGAATATCAGAATATCTTTCACATCTTCCACGGGCGTTTCCGATCCAGCCAGCCTTTCTGCCGCCAGTATTCCGTCTCGGCCTTGCTGGAGCCCCAGCCCTTCTTTTGCATCATCCGCATCATGCCGAAAAGCAGCTTTGTTTTCAGGCCCACTTGGGGCGGTCTGTCTGCGGACAGGCGTGTCGCCAGCTTCCGCACAGCCTTTGCACCGTTTTTCTCGGCGAAGCTGTTGGCAGTCTTTATCATCTGGATAACTACGCCCATTTCATGCATTTTGCTTACCTCTCAGTTTTTCCTTTTCAAGGGGTCGATGCCAAGCTTCTTGAGAGTCTCGTTCTTTGCTACACGGAGCGAACGCTTGGCTACGTACTTTATCATCTCGCTCTTCCATTCCTTCATACTGCCGGTGGGCTTGTGCTCACGATCCCACTTGAGATGGACAGCGTCGAACTTACACTGGACAGTGCACACGCCGCAGCCGATACATTTTTCTGTATCAACAACTGCTCTTCCGCAGCCAAGACAGCGGGCAACTTCCTTTTGTACCTGTTCCTCGCTGAGGCCCTGACGAAGATCCTTGAAGCTGTGCTTTGCCTCAAGGGGGTCAACCAGCATGGGCTGCTGCCGCTTTGCGGTGTCGAAGCCCTTCTGGGCGATCTTGTCCTTGTCAATCTCGTGGAAATTACGCTGTCTGCCCAGAGTGAGATTTCTGCCTTCCACATACTTCCACAGGGACTCAAAGCCCTGCTTGCCCATGGCGATGGCATCGATGGAGAACTGGGGACCTGTGACCACGTCGCCGCCGGCAAAGATGTCCTCAACGCTGCTCTGGAAAGATACGGGGTCGACGATTATGCGGCCTGCCCTGTCGGTTTCCACGGCCTCGCCCTCAAAGAGAGAGCCAAGCTCAATGCGCTGGCCGATGGCCAGAAGCACGGTGTCGGCCTCAACGCTTATTACATCACTCTCGTCATAGACCGGGGCGAAATTGCCATTGCCGTCCGTGACGGAGACGCACTTTCTGAATTCTATTCCTGCAACGTGGCCGTCCTTGCCGATGATGGCTCTGGGGCCTCTGCCGTTTATTATCTCAATACCCTCGCCAACAGCCTCGTTGATTTCCTCATCCAATGCGGGCATTTCCTCCCTGGACTCAAGACAGAAGAGAGATACCTTTTCTGCGCCGCAGCGCACAGCAGCTCTTGCCACGTCAATGGCCACGTTGCCGCCGCCTACTACAACGGCATTGCCGGAGAGCTTTGCCTTGCCGGAGTTTACATCGTCAAGGAAGTCAACACCGCCGATTATCTCAGGCAGATCCCCGTTATCAAGCTGAAGCAGAGAGGCTTTCTGAGCACCGATAGCTACGTAGAAGGCCTTGTAATCCTGCTGGCGAAGCTGCTGGATAGTTACATCCTTACCCACTTCAACTCCGCATCTGAACTCAACCCCCAATTCACGGATAAGGTCGATCTCCGCCTGCAGAACGTCCTTTTCCAAACGGAAGGAGGGCAGGCAGTTCATAAGCATACCACCCATACGGGGACGCTTTTCAAAAACGGTGACGGGGTAGCCCTCAATTGCCAGATAATAGGCCGCAGTAAGACCTGCAGGGCCGCCGCCGATAATAGCGATCTTCCTATCATGGCGCTCTTTTATCTCTGGGATGAAGCGATGCTTAGCATTCAGATCCTGCTCTGCGATAAAACGCTTGATCTCATCGATGGCAACGGCCTCGTCCACCTTGTTTCTGGAGCAAGCCTCCTCGCAGGGCTTGTAGCAGATACGACCGCAGACAGCGGGGAATGGATTTTCACGGCGGATAACCTCAAGCGCCCCCTGATAATCTCCCTCGGAGGCCTTGCGTATGTAGCCCTGTACAGCTACATGGGCGGGGCAGGCGGTTTTACAGGGGGAGGTGCCTGCGCTGGTGGTGAGAATGCGGTCACGGTAGTTGTAGTTGAATTTCTCTTTGCCGTATGAGAAATTTTTTGCTGTCTCGTAGACATCCACCTGAGCCTCGCACTCGGTGCAAAGTCTGTCACCAAGACGGATAGCGTTGGCGGGGCACTTTTCAACACATGCGCCGCAGGCCACGCACTTTTCTGGATCTACCTCCGGCTTATAGTTGGAGACGGTGCCGGCATTGCCGCCAGCTCTGAAATTGCCGCTGAGTATACCGCAGGAGCAGCCACAGCAGTTACAGATAAAGGTGGACTGTCCTACTGCCATATTGGATATGCCAAACTCAAATATTTCATGGACACAGCCTGCTTTTTCTGCCTTGTCAAGAACTTCAAGGACCTCTTCTCTTGTGACCTGGCGGCCTCTTCCGGTGCGGATATAGTATTCCGCTTCGGGGCCTATCTGGATGCACATACCCTCGATGGGGTGGGAGCAACCTTCACCTATGAGCTTCTTGGAGGTACGGCAGGCGCAGTCGGCAACGGAGTAGAGAGGCTCCTTGGGATGTTCATGGTTCACATCGTCAATGTCATAGAACACCTGATCAAGATATCCCAGTACCTGCTCATAGCTGAGAGCCTTGGGTTGGGCTGCGATTTCTTTCATAACCGGAAGAACACGCATGGCACCGGAGTTGGTGCTCATCATCCTGACTTTTCCATCGGAAGCCGCTGCACGCTCGTTGAAAAGCTCGGCGATTTCCTTGTCCATGCCGCCTTTGCGTATCATGTACTCCACTATGCCGGGAGCCCAGTTGGGAACATTGTAGTAGGGCTTATCCTTGACAAAATAGGCAAAGAGTACGCCCTGCTCTGCCATATTCCAGAGCATTTTCTCCGTGTAATCCAGCTCAAAACCGGAGAGCTCGGCAAATTTTTCTGCCGGCATGGGAACCTTACTGCCCAGAAGACCCAGACGTGCTTCGTCTTCGCTCATTATCTTTTTGAAATAGCGAACCATTGCATCGGTTTCAGGGTAGTCCGTCTGAGAGCTTCCGTTTACTTTGCCAACGTGTCCGGCATATTGGGCAAAGAGGCTTTTTTCTTCCTGTGTTTTGTTTGTCTTGGCCATTTTTATCCCCCTTTTGAAAATTTGTTACGGTTGTTGACTATTACACACAAGTGTATTATAATTGCTGACGAAAAAATATCAATTATCAGAGTTTTCTGTTTTGAGTTTTAAGATACTTTTGTTTGTGATTGTGTGTAATATGAGGTAAAAAATGAGAGATGAAACCCAGGATCTCCGGGTAAAGAAAACAAAAAACGCCATAATGAACAGCTTCCAGCAAATGATTCTCGAGATGGATCTGAACGAGATAAGTGTCAAGGAACTTTGTGCCCGGGCTCAAATAAGCAGAAAGACTTTCTATATCCATTACACCGATATTGAAGATTTGATCATGGCCTTTCAACGGCAACTTTTCGAGGAACAGCTCAGAGAGATTGGAACGCCTTATATGCTCAAGGATGGCCCCAGCTTTTTCCGGGCTTCAGTTATTTATTTCGCTAAGAATGCGGACTTGTGGTGCAAGCTTTACTCCAGTCATGCCTATATGGAGATTTTCGACAGCTATATCCTGAACGCGAAGGAGAAACTGGGTTTCGAACTTTTTGTACCCGGTACAAAGCACCCTGAGTTGGCTGCGGCTTTCATGTCCAATGCTCTGCACGCCGTGGTATATGAATGGTATCGTGGTGGTAGAAAACAATCCATTGAAGAACTGGCAGATTACGCTACAACCCTTGTATATTCCGGCGTCCAATAATATATAGAAAAGCCCTCAGACATGGTGTTTCTCCATATCTGAGGGCTTTCTGATGCTTGAAGGTACTATAACTTTCTTCCGACTATATATGCCGCCACATCCACAATGGCCTCAATAATCATTGTTATACCTATAAATGTCCACAGCACAGCCGTAGTTGCAAAGGGGTTGGTCAGAATAAGAACGGCAAAGATGAGTGTGAGAGCCGCGCCGATCACTTCAACATACCAGTATTTATGCTTAGCGCGAAGCATATCTACGGCCCACTGTACTTTGCTTATACCGCTGATCAGGGCCAGAATACCATACAGGACAGTAAGCAGAGGAAAAGTAATGATAAACCACTCGGACTTAAAGGCACAGAACAGTCCAAAGATCGCGAAAATCAGGCCTTTGGCCAATCCGCTTTCCTGTGAAGCCTTTTCTGCATCACTGCGGAAGTATTTGCCCAGACTTAAAACACCCATAGCTGCAAGGACCACGCCGAACACAACAATGATGAAGGATGTAAATCCAACTGGATTAATCAGCAGAAGAATACCTACTAAGATTTCGAAAATACAGGTCAGCAAATTTGCTGTATTACGGTTGATTTTGCTCATAATATTACCTCTCTATGTAGTATGTAAGTACTTGGTAATTGCCGTTCATTTCTTACATTCGCTGCAGCCGGTACAGCCGTGGCTTGCCGCCCAGAGCTCATCGGCCTTGGGTGTCCAGTTTTCGGCATAAGGCTTGCAGCGCGCATACAGATCGTCAATATTCTCCGGGGACTGCATTTCCGTGGAATGGGCACCGCTGCGCTTTACCATATCCCGCAGGGCTTCGGGGTTTTCCAGCATGGGACAGGGACGGAGCATATTGTTGTTGAAGGGCTGTCCTTCCTTATATGCCATAAACAAGGGGCGCTTATAGGCCTCCAGCAGCGTATGCTGGTG
>JAZNZM010000006.1:0-7014 GCA_045594965.1 Oscillospiraceae bacterium
TAGATGATTTGATGCTTCGCATCATGAATTGACCCATCGGGTCATGATTTCTCGCGCATTCCGCTCCATGAATTGAATTCCCCCGCAAGTAATGCGCCTCCCGGCGCAATTCATGCCCCGGGCAATTCATGGCTTTAGCCAATTCAAGCCCCGTAGGGGCAATTCATTGCCGCCTTCGGCGGCTATATCCCAAGGAGGACATATACTATGCTGTACGCAATCGTAGCTGTCATAGCCCTCATCATCGATCAGGCGGTCAAATACTGGGCAACCGCCAACATCGTTCTGAACACCGGTGTGAAGGAATTCATCCCCGGTCTCATCCGTCTCACCAACATCCACAATACCGGCGCCGCCTTTTCCATTCTGGAAGGCGCAAGATGGTTCTTCGTGATCCTCTGCATCGTGTTTGTGGCCCTTATCGTCTATGTTCTTATTACGGACATCATCACCGCTCCCGGCTCCCGCTGGATGGCAGTGCTGGTCATGGCCGGCGCCGTAGGCAACTGCATTGACCGCATCATCTGCGGTTATGTTGTGGACATGATCGAATTTGAGTTCATGAACTTCCCGGTTTTCAACATAGCCGATATCTACATCACCGTTGGCGCAATACTCTTCGTGGTGTTCACCCTTCTGGAGAAGCCTGCTCAGAAGGCTCCCGCCAAGGCCACTGCCGGCGCCGCTGCCAAGGCTCCTGCCGATGGCAAGACCGGCTTCAGCCTGCCTATCGGCAAGAAGAAGACCCCCATCCCCGATTTCCCCAAGCGTGAGCACAAGGTGGAAAACACCTCTGTTGACCCCGTCGATCCCTTCGCAGAATGGGAACGCAGAGCCAGCGAGATCAAGGCCGCCAACGACAGCAAGCCCGAAATGCCCAAGCCCACTCAGAGCTATGTGAAGCCCGAGCCTCCCAAGGCCGCTGCACCCAAGGCTCCCGCAGCTCCCGCGGCACCCAAGGCTCCCGCCCGTCCCGCTGTAAGCTATCCTGCCGTAAGTGCTGAGCCCGAAGCACCCAAGGCCGCACCCGCAGCACCCAAGGCCGCACCCGCAGCTCCCGCAGCGCCCAAATCCGCACCTGTGGCAGCCGCACCCAAGGCTGCTCCCAAGGCCGCCGCTGCGGATGACTTTGACTTCGACCTTGATTCCATCATGGCCGAGTTCAGAGACCTATGATAAATACCATCAGCTTTACCGCTGACACCGCAGGAGAGCGCATTGACGCTCTCCTTGCGCGTAATGTGGCGGATTTAAGCCGCTCCGCCGCCCAGCGTCTCATTGAGCAGGGTGATGTGGCGGTGAACGGCGCTCCCGTCAGGAAAAACTACAAGGCCAATGTGGGAGATATGGTGGAGCTTTCACTCCCCGAACCCGAAGATGTGGAAATTATTCCGCAAAACATCCCTTTGGATGTGGTTTTTGAGGACGATGACGTAATAGTTATCAACAAGAGCCGTGGAATGGTGGTGCATCCCGCCCCGGGACATCCCGACGGCACACTGGTCAATGCCCTTTTGTACCACTGCGGCGACAGTCTCAGCGGCATAGGCGGCGAGAAGCGTCCCGGTATTGTCCACCGCATAGATATGGACACCTCAGGTCTGCTCATCGTGGCGAAAGACGACTTTGCCCACCAGTTCCTCTCCGCTCAGCTCAGCGACCACAGCCTTTACCGCGTGTACGAGGCCGTGGTTTACGGCAGAGTCAAGGAGGACAGCGGCACCGTGAATGCCCCAATAGGCCGCCATCCCATTGACCGCAAGCGTATGGCTATTGTGGCAAAGGGCGGTCGGGAGGCCGTCACTCACTATGAGGTAATAGCCCGGTACCGGGGCTACAGCCATATCCGCTGCCGCCTTGAAACGGGGCGCACCCACCAGATAAGAGTGCACATGGAAAAGCTGGGCCATCCCCTTGTTGGAGACATGGTCTACGGCAGAAAGCGCCCTGAAAAGGGTCTGGAGGGCCAATGCCTCCACGCCCGTGAGCTGCGCTTTATCCACCCACGCACGGAGCAGGAAGTTCGCCTCACCAGCGAGCTGCCCGACTACTTCCGTGAAGTCCTCTCCAAATTGGGAGAGGCAGAAAATTGAACAAAGCCCCCGTCATGATGACAAGGGCTCATAAGACAGTCAGTAGGCGCAATGGTTTTATCTGTTGCGCCTGTTTCTGTATCATTTGACACAATCACAATATAGTAATATAATTAATTATAGCGACAAACCTGAATTTGTTGAAATTCCATACATTTGAAGGGAGTGCCATTTTATGAACAACGAATTTGTGTTATTGGTTGAAAAAGAGGAAATGTGGGCCAGGATGCTTATACAAGTACTGGAAGATAACAGCATTCCCTGCGCAGCACTCCCTGTTTATGGAGCAGGATTTACCCTCAAAACAGGTATACAGGAAAGGTTAAAAGTATTCGTACCTTCTGGAAACCTGCCGCAGGCAAGAGAATTATTGCAGGAACTGTTTTCAGCAGATTCTGTCTGTGAGGAAGAATAAGTCAACAAATATGCATTTTCGTAGGGCGCAATGTTCACATCGCGCCGCGGCTGAAATTCATCCACCCCCGCACCGGGCAGGAGGTCCGGCTCCTCACAGACACAGAGCTCCCCGACTACTTCCGTGAAGTCCTCTCCAAATTGGGAGAAGAAGAATGATTTTTATTAAGAATTAGCATTATATCCCTCTCCGAAAAGCGGAGAGGGATTTTTTCCGTAGGGCGCGTCGCCCCGGCGCGCCACATAATCGCACCACCCCGTAGGGCGCGTCGCCCCGGCGCGCCGTATAAATTTCCCACCGCAGTTTCGCCGCCCGCGCCACCGATGTGGGCATCGACCCCTACTATAGGTATTGCACATGAAACTGTTTTACGATATAATATCCCCAAATTGACTATGCTTGGAGGCAATACTATGAGCCGCGCTGACGAAATATTTATCCAAAATTGCAAGGAGATACTCACAAACGGCGTCTGGGACACCGACCGGGATGTTCGCCCCCGCTGGGAAGACGGCACGCCTGCCCACACTGTGAAGAAATTCGGCATTGTAAACCGCTATAACCTGAAAGAGGAATTCCCCATTCTCACCATCCGCCGCACCTTCTGGAAAACCAGTCTGGACGAGCTGCTGTGGATATGGCAGAAGAAGAGCAACAATATCAATGAGCTCCGCGGACATATCTGGGACCAGTGGGCAGACGAGAGCGGCAGCATAGGCAAGGCCTACGGCTACCAGCTGGGTGTGAAGCACCACTACAAGGAAGGCGATATGGATCAGGTGGATCGCGTAATCTATGACCTGACCCACAATCCTGCTTCCCGCCGCATTATGACCAACATTTATAACTTTGCTGATCTCAGCGAGATGGCTCTCTACCCCTGCGCCTACTCCATGACCTTCAACGTCAGCGGCAACACCCTTAATGCCATTCTCAACCAGCGCAGTCAGGATATGCTGGCCGCAAACAACTGGAATGTTGTGCAGTACAGCATGCTCACCATGATGATGGCTCAGGTGGCAGGTCTCGAGGCAGGCGAGCTTGTCCATGTCATCGCAGATGCCCACATCTACGACCGCCACGTGCCCATCATTGAGGATATTATCAAAAACGAGCCTCTGCCTGCCCCCAGGATGACACTTGATCCCAGTGTGAAGGATTTCTATGAGTTTGACCGCGACAGCTTTAAGCTGGAGGGCTATGAGTTCCATCCCTTCACCGCAAAAATTCCGGTGGCCGTATGATGGAAGCAATAGTCGCCGTTTACTCTGACTGGGGCATAGGCTGCTGCGGCACCCAGCCCGTTGTGGTCAGCGAGGACCGCAAGCACTTCCGCAATGTCACCGCCGGTGCAGCCGTTATCGTGGGAAGAAAAACTCTGGCCGACTTCCCCGGGGGAAAACCCTTGAAAAACCGAACCAATATCGTCATCACTTCTCAGGATATTGAGATAGAGGGTGCAATAGTTGTCCACAGCGTGGAGGAGGCTCTTGAGGAAGCCGCAAAGACGGAGCGCTGCCTTTGCATAGGCGGTGAGAGTGTTTACCGCCAGTTTATGCCTTATATAAATAAGGTATATGTAACAATGGTTTGCGCCAAGCCCGATTGTGACGCATATTTTCCAAACCTGGATGCTGATACCGCATGGCAGATCACTGACCCCGGCGAGGAAAAGGACGAAAACGGGCTGAAATACCGCTTTATGGTGTATGAAAGAATCTAAAAAAAATCCAGCCGGATTTGGCTGGATTTTTTTACATATGCCGCCATTTATCGGTCTGCATTCGTATGGCGCGTCTCCCCGTCGCGCCACAAACGCCCACGATGTGGGCATCGGCCCCTACGAAAATACCGGATGAATCCGCCCGGCGCACAACAGTGCATTGTGCATTTCGGCTTGTAGGGGCCGGACACCGGCCGGCCCGTTTGCGGAACGGTCAGGACAGTTCCCCACAATTTGTCAGATATTGAATGATGCACCTGTAAGGTGGGGGCTTACCCCCAACGAAGTAAAAAGTTATCAACATTGATGCCAAAACTATGCTAATAATATATACTTTCGGAACATTTGCCTCCTAAAATTCACCTAAAGGAGGTAAAGATATGAAAATAAACAACATTTTAGCTGTAATTATACTGTTGTTCGCTCTTGCCGTCTCATCTTGCAGCAAACCCCATGGGCAGAGCGTTTCAAGCACTCCCTTCCCACGTTTGCCTGCTGCAAATTCCGAAATAATTGCCAATTCCGGTTCAGACGATGAGCTTCTGTGCCTTGTTAACAAGTGGAATCCCATAGCACCTGACTACGTCCCAGTTCTTGATTATCTCAGCGACGGAACCGCAGTGGACATACGCTGTGTTAATGCCCTTCGGGATATGCTGCTCGACTGCAGAGAGGCCGGCTTCGAACCATATATCTGCTCCGCATATCGAAGCATTGATACTCAAACACTTCTATTTGAAAACAAAGTAGCTACTCTGTTGGCTCAAGGTTTGGATGAGACAGAGGCCAGAGAAGAGGCTGCAAAACACGTCGCTTATCCCGGAGCCAGCGAGCACCAGCTCGGCCTGGCGGTAGATATTATCGATTCTCACTACACTGTTCTGGATGAGGCTCAGGCCGAAACCGACACACAGCTTTGGCTTATGGAAAATTCCTGGCGTTACGGCTTCATTCTTCGCTATCCCGAGGACAAGCGCGAGTTAACCGGCATAACATATGAGCCATGGCATTACCGCTATGTGGGCAAGGATGCCGCGGAGGATATTTACTACAGTGGTCTTTGTCTAGAGGAGTGGCTCTATGAAAATTGAGTTTTCCTTACAAAAATGATGCACTTATTATGGAATTTCGGAACATTTGCCTCATAAAATATAATCAACAACACGAAGGGGCGATGGCATGAACAGTAATTTCGATCACAGCAAGTGGTTTTTCATACGGGGCTGCTCTTTGCCGGCTATTTTGCTGCTGCTCATAGCCGCAATAGTATTTGGCGCCTAAAAAAGTCCCCTGAGCAAAGCTAAGGGGACTTCCCATTATTTCACATTGTGCATTTTCTCAAGCTCCCGCTTCAGCTCCTCACGAAGATCCAGCATCCTCGACACATGGTAGTTGATAACAACTTCCTCTGGGGAAAAGTCTCCCTTACCCTTCAGCTTGGGAACAGTTGCTCCAAGGAGGCTCAGACGGTGGCGGTTTTGCTCTGTAAGCCGCCCTGTTTTGTTCATATTTCTAAGAGCGCGCATCTCCACCAGCAGTTCTCTGGCAAGCTCACGGCAGTGCTGCAGACGGCGAAGCAGGGTTTTCTGTCGCTTGCGTCGGAAAAGTCGCTGCTCCGCAAAGATGGCAAGCTGAATTTCAAGCTCATCATTTACCCCTGCCATTTCCTGAGTGTCCGGCAGCACATTGTCTCCGTCAAACATATCCTCAAGAAAGGAGACCATGTCCTTGTCAAGACTTGCAAGCAGCCGCCGCATCTTCTTGGAATTATCATAGGGCAGAATGAGCATATTAACCGCAAGCCCGATTCCAAGTCCGATAGCCGTATCCCAGATGCGCTGGAGGCAGTAGGTGTGGGCAACAATGGAGCTGTCCGTGCATATGGTCACAAGTATAATACAGGCCAAAACGGGAGATTGATTCCAATGCAGAAGCTGAAACACCGCCATAGTGACAACGATTCCTATGGCAACGGCCACCACACCGGGTATGGGAAACTGGCGCATAATAATGGCCAGCACCATCCCTATGATAACACCGCCGATCTGGGCAGCACAATTGCGAAGGGAGGCCTTGAGGGAGTTATCCATGGCAGCCATGGCGCCTATCACCGCAAAAATTATCTTGGCCGAACTGCTGCCAAGATGCTCAATTACAATAAGGGAAAGACTCACCGCTATGGCGGTCTTAACGGTGCGCATGCCCACGGGTATATGAAGTTTTCTCAGGTAGTTAGTCATTATTTTCTCCTGAACGTGGATTTTATCTTTATTAATACAGTATATGAAAAAAGATAAATAATTGTATCATGGCGTGCAAAATGCCATCCGGAAATGGACACAATCGGAGCCGTCAAGACACCCCTACGAAGAAATATCACAGCAACCGTAGGGGCCGGACACCCGGCCGGCCCTTCGGAACGGTCTTGACCGTTCCCAACATGGGTGAATCTGACACAGGCGTACTCCCCCTGTAGGCCGGCCGCTTGCTGCCGCCGCGGGCGATTCGTGAATCGCCCCTACAGGATAATTCCCGTAGTTTGTGCGATAATCCGCACAGCACTGTAGGGCAGGCTGCCTCAGCCCGCCGCGCAGTAAGCTCCCGCAAGCTCCCACGACCTCAGGCGAATACGCACCCGGGCACGGCAGGCGGATACGCCGGTCCGCCCCCGCTGAACCAATGGGAAAAGTTGAATATATCTGAGCAGCGGGGCGTGTGTAGGGGCAAGGCCCCTACACGTTTTAATATATTCTTTTTTCATATATTCCTTCAGAATATATGAA
>JAZNZM010000007.1:0-3239 GCA_045594965.1 Oscillospiraceae bacterium
CCACTACCTCAAGACCGCCGTTGAGATAGACGCCGACAAGCCCGTGCTTGTTGACCACTACATCAGGGGCAAGGAGGTAGAGGTGGACGCCATCTGCGACGGACGCAATGTATTCGTCCCCGGCATCATGGAGCTTGTTGAACGCACCGGCGTTCACTCCGGCGACTCCATCAGCGTTTATCCCCCCTTCTCCATCTCCGACAAGGTGAAGGGCACCATTCTGGGCTATGCCAAAAAGTTGGGTCTTGGTCTCGGCATAGTCGGTCTCTATAATATCCAGTTCATCGTGGACGAGCACGACGATGTGTTCATCATCGAGGTCAACCCCCGCTCCTCCCGCACCGTTCCCTTCCTCAGCAAGGCCACCGGCTACTCCCTTGCCGACATCGCCACCCATGTCATTCTGGGCAAGAGCCTGAAGGAGCAGGGCATCTTCGACCTCTATCCCGACGAGAAGAATCGCTGGTATGTAAAGGTCCCCGTGTTCTCCTACTCCAAGATCCACGGACTGGACGCCTATCTCAGCCCCGAGATGAAGTCCACCGGCGAAGCCATCGGCTATGACGACAAGCTCTACCGCGCCTTCTACAAGGCTCTGCAGGCCTCCGGAATGCAGCTGCAGAACTACGGCACCATTCTGGTAACTCTGGCCGACGAGGACAAGGACGAGGCCCTGCCCCTCGTCCGCCGCTTCTATAACCTGGGCTTCAACATCGAGGCCACCATCGGCACCGCCAACTTCCTCCGTGAGCACGGCATCAAGACCCGCGTTCTGGGCAAGATCAGCGAGGGCTGCGACGATATCCTCAACCACATCCGCGCCGGCTTTATCAGCTATATCATCAATACCCGCGCCATACTCTCCGGCGTCCACTATGAAGACGGCGTTTCCATCCGCCGCTGCGCCGTTGAAAACGGCGTGACCACCTTCACCTCTCTGGACACCGTGGGCACTCTGCTGGATGTTCTTGAGGAGACCACCTTCACCGTTTCCACCATCGACACCTGAGCCTGAGGTAAAACGAGATGAAACAGGGAATTTATAAGATAACAGAAAACAAAAAGCTGGCCGAGGGCATCTACCGCATGGTGCTCTCCGGCGACAGCTCCGCCTGCACCGCCCCCGGTCAGTTTATCAACATCAAGCTGGAGGGCTACTACCTCCGCCGCCCCATCTCCGTTTGCGACTGGGATGAAGGCTCCATCACCATAATCTACAAGGTTCTGGGCCGGGGCACCGAAATGATGACCGCTCTGCCCCTGGGCACCGAGCTTGATGTGCTCACCGGTCTGGGCAACGGCTACGACCTTTCCCTCAGCGGCGATAAGCCCCTGCTCATAGGCGGCGGCGTTGGCATTCCTCCTCTCTATAATGCCTGCAAACAGCTTATCTCCCAGGGCAAAAAGCCCACCGTTATTCTGGGCTTCAACTCCGCAGCCGACAGGTTCTACACCGACGAGTTCGCCGCTCTGGGCGCTGAGGTGATCGTCACCTCCGCTGACGGCAGCATCGGTCTAAAGGGCTTCGTCACCGACGCCATGACTGAGCTTGACTACACCTACTTCTACACCTGCGGCCCCACCGCCATGCTGAAGGCCATTGACGCCATTGCCAAAACCGGCGGCCAGCTGAGCTTTGAAGAGCGCATGGGCTGCGGCTTCGGAGCCTGCATGGGCTGCTCCTGCAAGACCAAGTACGGCAACAAGCGTATCTGCAAGGATGGTCCCGTACTCACAAGGGAGGAGATAATATGGTAAATACCAAGGTAAACCTCTCCGGCTGGGAGATAGATAATCCCGTCATCCCCGCATCCGGCACCTTTGGCTACGGCTACGAGTTTGCCGGGATATACGATATAAACTGCCTTGGCAGCTTCTCCATCAAGGGCACCACTCTTGAGCCCCGCTTCGGCAACCCCACCCCCCGCATAGCCGAATGCGAGCGCGGTCTCATCAACTCCGTGGGTCTCCAGAACCCCGGCGTGGAGGCTGTTATTGCCCACGAGCTGCCCGAGCTTAAGAAGGTTTTCAATAAGAAGGTCGTTGCCAATGTCAGCGGCTTCTCCATTGAGGAGTATGCCAAAACCTGCGCACTTTTGGACAAGGAGGAGCAGGTGGCCATTCTGGAGGTCAACATCTCCTGCCCCAACGTGCATAAGGGCGGCATGGCCTTCGGCACCGACCCCAGAGCAGCTGCAGAGGTAACCGCCGCTGTGAAAGAAGTCACCACAAAGCCCGTCTATCTTAAGCTCAGCCCCAATGTCACCGACATAGTGGCAATCGCAAAGGCCTGCGAGGATGCGGGAGCCGACGGCATCAGCATGATAAACACCCTTCTGGGCATGCGCATTGACCTCAGAAGCAAAAAGCCCGTTGTGGCAAACAAGATGGGCGGCTTCTCCGGTCCCGCCATCTTCCCCGTGGCAGTGAGAAAGGTATATCAGGTCTACGAGGCCGTTAAATGCCCCATTATCGGCATGGGCGGCATCTCCGGCGCCGAGGACGTTATAGAAATGATGCTCGCCGGTGCCACCGCCATCGAGGTGGGCGCTGCCAATCTGGTTGACCCCTGCGCCAGCCGGGACATCGTAACTGCACTGCCCGCAGTAATGAAAAAATACGGAATAAATAATCTCAGTGATATAATAGGAGGAGCACACTAATGGGTAAAGACGTAATTATCGCCTGCGACTTTTCAAGCAAGGAAGAAACTATGAATTTCCTCTCCCGTTTCGGTGAGGAGCGCCCCTTTGTCAAGATCGGCATGGAGCTTTATTATGCCGAGGGTCCCTCCATCGTCCGTGAGATCAAGGCCCGCGGCCACAAGATCTTTCTGGACCTGAAGCTCCACGACATCCCCAACACCGTAAAAAAAGCCATGGCCGTTCTCTCCGGTCTGGATGTGGACATGACCAACCTCCACGCCGCCGGCACCAAGGCCATGATGGAAGCCGCCCTCGAGGGTCTCACCCGTCCCGACGGCAGCCGCCCCCTGCTCATAGCCGTCACCCAGCTCACCTCCACCTCTCAGGAGCGCATGGAGGCTGACCTTCTCATCGAGAAGCCTCTGGATGAAGTTGTTATGCACTATGCCAAGTGCGCCGCCGAGTCCGGTCTGGCCGGTGTTGTCTGCTCTCCCCTTGAGGCCGGCAAGGTTCACGAGGTCTGCGGCGAAGGCTTTGTCACCGTCACCCCCGGTGTCCGCTTCGCTGACGGCGAGGTTGGCGACCAGGTCCGCG
>JAZNZM010000008.1:0-4127 GCA_045594965.1 Oscillospiraceae bacterium
CTGGGCTTTTGAGCCATGTGGAGGCGATACCCAGGGAATAGGCCACATGAAGAGAGGGACATACATTGGTGCTTGTGTCGATAGCATATAGCATAGCCACACAGTCAGTGAGGAAATTATCCCGTGGGAAAACTTCGGGTCTCAGGTCCTGTCGGTTGGGGAATATGATGTAGATAGCCATTGCCGCTATTTGGGTGATAATTATGTATTTCATCAGCTTCTTAAAGCTGTCCACATCGTAAAGCGCAAAATACAGAAGTGAGCCTGCCACAAGCAGGTACCATAGCACATAGGGGATAACAAAGACTTCATTGAACGGTATCAGGTCATCCAAAGCACAGTGGACAACATGGCAGCTTTCCGCCGGAATAAAGCGCTCGGTGATGAAATACATGGCAAAATACCCGACCCATGCCAGCAGCAGCTTAAGATGGGAAAAGCTCGGCTCGTTTATTCTTTTAAGGCGAAACTCTCGGTAATCAACAACAGGCTTCTTCATTTGTTCTCTCCTCAGGAGCTATATTGCTTGGGTAGAACTTTTTGGGGATGTTCCTGTAAGGAACAACAGTGTGCTCGGGCAGCGAGCAGGCAATGTGCGTTATCTCATCCATCAGATATTCACAGATGCGCCTGCGCTCATCTTTGATTGGAGCTTCGGCAGAAAACCTCAGAGGTTTCCCAAGGTACATTTTCTTGAGCTTCGGCGCTATGTACATGGGGACAAAGTCAAGCTCCTTGCCGGTTCTCTTGTGGTACATTCTGGCAACATCAATAAACTTATCCTGAAAATCACAGACAATATGATTGTAGTCCTTGTCGTGCTCGGGAAAAATAACCACATTTGCTCCGGCTTCCAGCTTTTCCATAGTCTCCTTGAACGTGTTTCTGAGCCTTATATCGCGATAAACGGCAATGGTGTCGGCATTGTTGAACACGCACACGGACAAGGGTGCAATAATATAAGATAGAATCTTGTAAAACCAACGGATATATCTTGGCTTTTGCGACCAGAAGTCCTTATATGCATAGGCGGGAACTTCCTTCAAATGCATCATCTCACCGGCGCACCACGTGTAACTTTTGCCGGGAAAATACAGCTCACAGGCAATAGGACCGTTCATCTGGGTGTGGTTTCCCACAATCAGGGAGGGCTCAGCAGGCAGATTTTCAGTTCCGATTACTTCTATTTTTGGATAAAACAGCTTTACCAGCCACTTTATTAGACGAAAAAACAAGGATGGCTTCTTATCTGGCATTAAAATCTCTCCTTAATTTTTTTCGGTATTCTACCTTGAAATACTAAACCGAAAATAAACAAAGTTTCTTTTCAGTTTATTTATTAATTGTATACTTATTTCACAATGCCTGAAAAAGGAGAGATAAAAAATGTCAAAAAAATTAGGAGACAGGAAAGACGGGACTTTAATTCGTGATACTGATTCCATGCACCTTATCATGCCCCTGATGTACCCTAATCGCTGCGATAACGAGGCATACATATCAGAACGTATAGACCTTACCAATATAAACCGCTATCTTGAGCAGAAAAACTCGAATTCTCCCGAATATGAATACAATCTGTTTCAGGTTATGGTTACAGCTGTACTCAAAACCATAACTCTGCGACCCAAAATGAACAGATTTATTGCCAACAAGAATATGTATCAGCGCAATGAGGTGTCAGCCGCTTTCACAGTTAAAAAGATTTTCTCTGACAACGGAGGAGAGGCGCTGGCAGCGATACATTCAAAGGGCAGCGACAATATTGACACCATACATGAGCAGATATTCCGCCAGGTCAGCTTTTGCCGCAGCGAGGACAAGGACCCCTCTACTGCCAGCATGGATGCAGTGCAGAAGCTTCCCCGCTTTATAATAAAGCTGGTGGGAGCAGGCGCAAGATTTCTTGACCGTCACGGCTGGATGCCTCAGTCCGTCATCGCCACAGATCCCTTTTATTCCTCCGTGGTGCTTTCAAATCTGGGCTCCATAGGGCTGCATGCCGGATATCATCATCTGACCAACTGGGGTACGACTTCTGTTTTCTGTGTTATGGGGGAAATAAAAAAGCGTCCCTTTTATGATGAGGACGGCAATATGGAGATGCGCGAGAGCGTTGATCTGGGTCTTACCATAGATGAACGTCTTGCGGATGGATATTACTATTCAAAAACTATAAGGCTTCTTAAAAAGCTCCTAGAAAACCCGGAATTGCTGGAGAGACCCTTAGAGGAAAGGGTGGAATACTAAGTGAAGATTGAAGCTGAAATCCTTCAGGAAGTTACTGTAAAAACACCATGGAAAGACCATTTGGGTGATGTCCCCATGAACCTGGATTACTTTGAAGGTTCCATGTTTGAAGCGGTTGATAAGATCGCACAGCTTTATCCCAATAATGTGGCCTTTGATTTCATGGGAAAGGCTACTACATACAAAGAGCTTATTGAAGGCATAGAGCTCTGTGCCAAAGCACTGAAAACCATCGGTATCCGTCAGGGAGACAAGGTGACTATTGCCTTACCCAACTGTCCCCAGGCCATATACATGTTTTACGCGGTAAATCTTGTGGGTGGTATTGCGAACATGATACATCCATTGTCTGCCGAAAAAGAGATAGAGTTTTATCTCAATGAGTCTGAAAGCATCACAGCCATTACCCTCGACCAGTTCTACCACAAGTTTGAGCGTATCCGCCAGAACACCAAAGTGGTAAACATTGTAATCGCCAGTATAAAAGACGAGCTTTCAAAACCCATTAAGGCCGGTTACATGCTCACTGAAGGCAGAAAGATTGAAAAGATACCTCCGGATGCTCCTGTCATCATGTGGAAGGACTTTATAAAGCTCAGCAAGCACTGCTTCTATAACTATAAGGTTGAACGCAAGGGTGATGACCCTGCTGTTATCCTCTACTCAGGCGGCACCACCGGCACCAATAAGGGCATAGTTCTGACAAACAAGAACTTCAATGCGCTGGGCCAGCAGGTCATTGCCGCAAACCAGATGTTCCGGCCCGGTGATAAGATGCTTGCTGCTATGCCTGTTTTCCACGGTTTCGGACTTGGCGTCTGTATTCACACTATGCTCTCTCAGGGCGGACGCTGCATTCTTGTGCCACGCTTTACACCCGAAAGTTACGCAAAGCAGATCGTTAAATACCGCTGCAACTTTATTGCAGGAGTTCCCACCCTTTATGAAGCATTGTTGCGTCTGCCCTCTATGGACGGTGCCGATTTAAGCTGTCTCAAAGGAGTGTTCTCCGGCGGAGATTCTCTTTCCATCGAGCTGAAAAAGAAATTCGACAAGTTTCTTTATGACCATAACGCCTCTGTTCAGGTCCGCGAGGGTTACGGGACCACTGAGACAGTCACAGCCTGCTGCCTCACTCCCGCCCATATGCATAAAGAGGGCAGCATAGGCCTGCCATTCCCCGATACCTACATAAAGATAGTAAAGCCCGGTACAGATAAGGAACTGCCCTACGGTGAGGAAGGCGAGATACTCCTTGCAGGTCCTACTGTCATGAAGGGATACATGAAACATCCGGAAGAGACAGCGCAGACCCTTCGTACCCATGCCGACGGCCTTACGTGGGTATACACCGGTGACCTTGGCACAATGGACAGTGAGGGCTTTGTCTACTTTAAGGGTAGGGCCAAGCGAATGATAATCTCCTCGGGCTACAATGTGTACCCTGCGCAGATTGAGAATATTCTGGATGCCCATGAGTTTGTACAGATGAGCTGTGTTATCGGTGTGCCCGACTCCTATAAGATGCAGAAGGTCAAAGCCTTTGTAAAACTCTCCTCAGGTGTCGAAGCCACAGATGAAACAAAACAGGCAATTATGGACCATTGCAGAAAACATGTTGCAAAGTATGCCATGCCCTATGACATTGAGTTTCGTGAGGACATGCCCAAAACTTTGGTAGGCAAAGTAGCGTACCGAGTTTTGGAGGAAGAAGAGCTGAGCAAGCTGGCATAATGAGGAGCGAGCCATGGAAAACAGGAAAAAATCAGCAGGGCAGGCTTTGAAATTCACGCTCTTTTCAATCTCTGCCGGCATTATTCAATTAGGCACGTTTTCTCTTATGGAGATTTTTGTCAAGGATTATTGGATTGCATATC
>JAZNZM010000009.1:0-5943 GCA_045594965.1 Oscillospiraceae bacterium
CATTGGTGCAGTTATTACAGTGCACCATCGCCACAGCTTTGCCCGTGGGGGTGGTTACCATATCTATTTCCTCATAAACCTTTTCAAGGGGCTTATCCAGCACCACCATAGAGAATATGGAAGTGCCGGCGGAAACATTTCCTGTTCCTGCAGCCACAGCATTTGTTGCAGTCATGCCCGTGCCTGCATCTCCCTCGGGAGGAGCAAAGGGCAGTCCCACAGCAAGATGTCCCTTAAGAATCTCCGCTCCCTTTTCATTGAGCCTGCCGCCCAATTCACCCGCGCTGAGTGCTTTGGGGAGAAGCTTTTCAATACTCCATGGCATTGCCCTGACCTCATCAAGCTGAGAGAATTTCCTGAGCATTTCCTTGTCATAATCGCAGCTGCCGCTGTCAACAGGGAATATGCCCGAAGCCTCGCCCACGCCCACGACATTCTCACCTGTGAGCATAAAGTGGATATAGCCTGCAAGGGTAGTGATATGGGCGATTTCAGAGACATGCTCTTCACCATTCAAAATTGCCTGATAAAGATGGGCTATGCTCCAGCGCTGGGGAATATTGAAATTAAAAAGCTCTGTAAGCTTGGCCGCGGCTTCTCCCGTCATGGTGTTCTGCCATGTTCTGAAGGGTGTAAGCAGCTGCCAGTTTTCGTCAAAAGCCAGATAGCCGTGCATCATACCGGATATACCGGCAGACATTATTTCTCCGTCGTACTCAAGTCCCGCCAGGGCAGCCTTAACACCTGTCCAGGCTTCATCCGTATCATATGTCCAGACACCATTTTCAAAGCTGCTTTTCCACACATAATCGCAGCTGGATACGCTCTGATGATTGTCATCAATAAGGCAGGCCTTTATGCGAGTGGAGCCAAGCTCTATACCGAGAAAAAGTTCCTTTACCATTTTCATCACCTGAGCTTCCATGCAAGGTCCATGAGGAAAAGCTCCTTTTCAAGCTCATGGAGCTTTGTTTCGGCAGTAATATGTACAAACTCAATGCCCATGATATTTGCCCAGTCCTTCATCTGCTGAGCGCTGACATCGTAGGACAAAACAGAGTGGTGAGCTCCGCCTGCGGTGATCCAGCACTCAATGCCGGTGGCAAGATCGGGCATCGCCTTCCACATTACTCTTGCAACAGGAAGATTAGGCATAGGCATAATGGGCTTCACGCAACGTATGTCCTGAACAATAAGGCGCATTCTGCCGCCCATATCCACAAGGCTTGCTACTATGGCGTCACCTTCTCTCCCTTCAAAAACAAGGCGTGCAGGAGGCTGTCTGTCGCCAATCCCCAAAGGATGCACCTCTATTCTGGGCCTGTCTGCGGCGCAGCAGGGACAGACCTCCAGCATATGTGCGCCAAGAGAGTATTCGCTGCCTGCCTCAAGGTGGTAGGTGTAATCCTCCATAAAGAGGGACGCACCATTGCCGCCCTCGCCCATTGCCTTCATAACAGCGGTGAGTGCTGCCACCTTCCAGTCGCCCTCGCCGCCATAGCCGTAGCCAAGGCTCATAAGGTGCTGGCTTGCAAGGCCGGGAAGCTGCTCCATGCCGTAGAGGTCCTGGAAAGTGTTGGAGAAGGCCTTGCAGCCCTCCGCGTCCATTATCTTCTTTATTGCTATCTCTTCCCTTGCCTGATAGCGCACAGTGGCTATATCGTCAGTGGCCATGTCATAAGAGGCGGTATACTCAGCCATGAGAACATCAATCTCGTCCTCAGTCACCGCATTCATAGTCTCTACAAGCGTGCCCACAGGCCAGGTATTCACCTGCCAGCCCAGCTTTATCTGAGCTTCAACCTTGTCGCCCTCAGTGACAGCAACTTCACGCATATTGTCACCAAAGCGCATGACCTTCAGGGAACGGGAAAAGGCCGCACCAACAGCGGAGCGCATCCAATCGCCCAGCTTTTTCTGCACGGAAGCATCTTCCCAATGTCCTGCAATGATCTTCCTGGGCATTCTCAGACGGGCAGCGATAAAGCCATGCTCACGGTCTCCGTGGGCTGCCTGATTAAGGTTCATAAAATCCATATCTATTTCCTCATTTGGTATGAGGCTGTTATACTGAGTTGCCAGATGGCAGTAGGGCTTCTGCAAAGCAGATAGGCCGTTTATCCACATTTTTGAGGGGCTGAAGGTATGGCACCATGCTACAATGCCGCAGCAGCTGTCATCATAATTTGCTTCCCTTACGATGCTGCTTATTTCTTCGTTGCTCTTTGCGGTGACTTTATACACAAGGGGATAAGGCAAAACTGCGCTTAATTTCTCCGCCATTTCAGCGGCGCGTCGGGCAACGATATCGAGAACCTCGGGACCATAGAGGGTCTGGGAACCTACAACAAACCAGAATGAATAATTGGACATGAAATAAGCCTCCTTTATTTATCAAGGCAGAGTCTGCCGTCTTTTATTACCACTTCAAAAAACACTGGGTGCTCTTTATATCTGTCATTGGGATAATGCAGCGTATAGAGAAGTCTTCCTGACTTATCCTCAAACAGCATTCCGTGGCCTCCGTTTTCAGGAAAAAATCTTTCCTCCTGATGCTTCCATGGGCCAATAATGCTGCCGTTATCGGACACAGCAGCGCCAACAGCGTAGCCCCGGTCAGACCAGCTTGCCCAAAGACACTCAACTGAGCCGTCAGGCATCCTGTAAATGCAGGGTCCATCGGTGAAAAACAAATCCCCGTCCATGCCGAACTCGGCTTTGGCAAAAGGCACAGGTCTCGCCCACGGCGCATCGGCTGCAGAAAAGAGCAAAATTGGTTCAGCGACAGGCTCAGAGAGATCCGCACTCAGCTTCACGGCACACATATCTCCCCGTGGCTCGTCCTCAAATGAATGGGAAAACACAAGCCATGGCTCCTCCCCTTCAAAACACAGACTGCCGTCGATAGCTGTCCAGTGCGGAGGCGTCAGAGGCTTATCCCCAACAGGCAGGAAGGGACCAAGAGGACCGGCGGAGCGGAGAAGATAAACAGCCTTTTTCCTGTCAGTGCTGCCAAAGGTGCATAGCATGGAAAAGCTTCCGTTATAATTATAAACCTCCGGCGCCCAGTAGCTGCGGTCAGCGAAAAAGCCGTCCGGTCTGTGAAAAACTTCAAATGGTCCCTCCCAGTTTTTAAGGTCCGTGCTCCGGTAACAGTCAAGGCCCTCACACTCTCCCCAACAGCTTTCGCTGCGCGTGCCGTAGAGATAATATGTGCCTTCATATAAAAGCACATAGGGGTCTCTGATGTTGATCTCTTCCCTCTTCATTTTGCTGCCTCCAAAATGTGGATTTATTTTTTAAATTATATCAAAGCCAATAATCTTATTCAATTCGTGGGAAATTTTATCAAGAGATTAATGTTTCAAGGACAAAAAAAGACGCAAACCAGTCTGGGCAATACAGGCTGGTTTGCTTGTCTTATAGTTCCTATAGTCGTGTATCTGCAAGACCGCAGAATGGATCCACGGGGCTTACGCCGAGGAATGGGCTTTTACCCATAAGCTTTTCGATTGCAAGACCGATAGTGGTCTCTGTAGCAGTATAGGCATTTATATACGTGCGTATCATAGGCACATCCTGAAGGTGGTAGGGATTGGCAAAGGACACAAACACACAGGGTTCCTCGTTGAGAAAGCGTGGAATGTCCAATGCGTGTTTGGGACACCAGTTCAGACGCACAGTTGTCTGGTTGCTGGCATGCTCGCAGTTGGCAATATAAAGGGTAAGGCGACTGCGGCTCAGTTCTGCACTGCCGTGGAGCTCATCAGACAGTGGCTCATACACCTCCACCTCGAAGCCCTCTTTCTCCATTTTATCCTTCGCTATGGCAGTAACAGAGCCGTCAAGGATGTCATCCTTGCCCAGAAGCACAAGACGGATTCTGGGATAACGCTCCGGGATAATGGGGAAAAGCTCGGGAGCCTTATTTTTCACAAGTGTGATGGCCTTGTCGGCACATTCGGTATGCCATTTTTTTGCCGGTACAGCTTCAGCCTCGGGTGTGGCATAACACATTCTTGCCTTAAGCGCAAGGATACGCTTCACAGCCTCATCAAGGCGCTCTCTGCTAAGCCTTCCGTCACCGAGAGCCTCCAGAATATAGCCGTAGTCCTCCTCAAAGTCCGTGTTGAAAACAAGCATATCACAGCCAGCGCTGATAGCATCAGGCACAGCCTCGCGGCGGGGCTTGTGCATACAAAAGCCGCCCATTATAGTGGCATCCGAAGTGATAAGCCCCTCGAAGCCCAGAATTTCCCTCAGCACCTTCTGCAGAAGGGTGGGACTCATGGATGCAGGGGCATAGGCCTCCGCCTCGCTTATGCTTCTGTCAGCATCCTTGGCCACATGGGGCTGGGCAATATGCCCTACCATAACGCTCAGCAGATCGTTCTCAATGAGCTTGGCATAGACTCTTCCGTAGGTATCGTACCATTTATCCGCGGAAAGACTGTTCACCGTCACATGGAGATGGTGATCCCGGTGGTCAACACCATCCCCGGGGAAATGCTTGGCACAGGCTGCCACACCCCGGCGCTGCATTTCGCAAACGTAGCGCTCCGTAAACTCCGAAACCTTGCCCGGATCACTGCCGAAGGAGCGCACATTGGTGATTGGGTTTTGGTAGTTGAGGTCAAGGTCGCAGACAGGAGAAAAGCTCCAGTTTATGCCGCACATTTTCCCCTCTTCCGCACAAACCGCGGCGAAATGCTCAACCACTTCCCTGTCGTTGGCAGCGGCGGAGAGCATAGGCCAGCCGAAAAGAGTGCCGTCGCTCATTGCTCCCGAACCGCCCTCTTCAAGGTTGGCAGCCTTCAGCAGGGGAATTTTAGCCGCGGCATCAAGGGGCGCGAAATCCGACTTTATGCCAGCGCAGTCTTTGACGGGTCGGAAAAGCACGCTGCCCACCTTACCTTCACTCACCATTTCAAGAAGCTTTTCGGGGCTGAAGTCGCCGCCCATAACGCAGAATAGCTGGCCTGCCTTTTCCTCCTCCGTCATAGATGCAAGGGTGGAATCCACCCATGCCAGCTGCTCATTGTTAAGATAGAAAGGTTTTTCCCTCAGATTCATAACGCGCCTCCTCACCCAAGCGTCAGGTTGGAGTAGACAATATTGCCCACACCGCCGTCAACGCGTCTGCGGTCAGGCCCCACCGCGTGGGCCATCACAGCCTCGGTGCCGAGAAAGTTGAAATAAGCCTCTTCGCTGCGTCCTGATAGAATATCGTCGCAGACTTCGATGACCCGCTCTATCATATCCGGCACGCCGAAACCGTCGCCGTGACTGAGAAGCACCGTGTCATAACGCCCCTGCACAAGCTCCAGCAGCCGCTGTAGGCTGCGCTTATACTCGGAAACAGAGAGACTCAGCTCGTCAAAGAGGAATACCATATAATTGCAGGCATCACCCAGCAGAAGCATACGCTCCTCCGGGATAAGCATAACAAGACTGCCTGCAGTGTGACCGGGGCAGGCAAAAACTTCCACGGTTATGCCGCCAAGCTCAAAAACTTCACCCTCGCGAAGGGGCTTCATGGACTCAAATGGCATAGCGGGAATTATCTGCTCCTGTCTCAGCCTGTGGAAATCCGGCCACATCACTCCGCTTTCGGCACGAAACTCCCAAGGGGAGTGCACTGCGTAGGCCCGCTCCTCCAAAGGGCTTATGCGCACATCCTCAAACTCCCCGGAGCCAAGGGCATGGTCCGTGTGGCCGTGGGTGCAAAGCACCGTGAGGGGCTTGTCCGTGAGAGCGTTCACGCACTCCCTCAGTGAGCCGAAGCCGCTGCCGGTGTCGATCAGCACAGCTCTTTCAGAGCCTTCAACCAGATACATTAGCTCTGTGTTGAAGGCGAAAATGCGGGTGATGTGCTCTGTAACTTTTTCGGTTTTGAAAATAAGTTTCATATTTTGACCTCTGTTATAAAAAAGCCCCCCTTGG
>JAZNZM010000010.1:0-12774 GCA_045594965.1 Oscillospiraceae bacterium
CGATTTCACTTATTGCCATTTTTCCACCTCCCTTATCCTTAATTCTAACATAATACAGGTGTTGCCGCAACAATGAGTGGTGGAATGAAAAACACAGTCTTTTATTTTTTTTGCCTGATATGCTATACTCATGGAAGAGAATAAAAACAAGGGAGGTGGGCTGAAAATGTCGGGCTACAGCGAGCTTATCAAGAATTTTGAACGGGTTCGCGGATATATGCGGGAATTTTATATCTACGGCTTCAAGAGCCGCGGAGACTACGACAAAAAAAGCGGGCGCAGCTATGACGAGGAACGCAGACATATGGAAAGCTGGCTGGGTGAGCACATGGGCTTTGTACGCAGCGCCGAAGGGAAAAATGTTTTCATATCTGTGGATAGCCGCATTTCTGCCCGAAATACCTTTTACAGGGCTCTTAAGACCAGAAGCTTTACAGACGGAGATATTACTCTCCATTTTCTCCTTTTTGATATTCTCCACTCTCCTGATGTGAGCCTTAGTCTTTCTGAGGTAACGGAGGAGATAGACAGGCGCTTGTCTGCCTTTGAAAAGCCCATGGTCTTTGATGAGTCCACGGTGAGGAAAAAGCTCCGTGAGTATGTTGAGCAGCAGCTTGTCATCTGCGAAAAACAGGGCAGAAAGATGCTTTATCGCAGAAGCGGCGAGTCTGTTCCCCAGGGACGAAAGGACGCCATTCGCTTTTTCTCCGAGGCGGCCCCTTGCGGAGTGATCGGCTCTTTTATTCTTGACAGGGGAGAAGAGGAGGAAAGCTGCGTTTTCTTTAAGCACCACTATATAGGCTCTGCCATGGACAGTCAGGTGCTTGCCGCTCTTTTCGATGCCATAAGCAGGAAGAGTGCCGTGACTGTGGATAATCTTAGCCGCAAGGCCGGTGAGGAACGCAGAATACGCATAGTGCCTCTGAGGGTTTTTATAAGTGCCCAGAACGGAAGACAGCATATTCTGGCATATCAGCCGGAGTATAATCTCATCAAGGCCTTCCGCATAGATTATCTTTCAAGGGTGAAAATTGAGGAGCCAACGCCGCGCTTCGATGAACTGAGAGCAGAGCTGGACAGTATGCAGTCAAAGATGTGGGGTGTGACCTGCAGAAGAAGCCGCAAAGAATCGGAGCGTCTCGAAAAAATCGAGCTTAAGCTCAGTGTGGGACGGGGAGAGGAGCATATTGCGCGGCGTCTCCAAAGGGAAAAACGCTGCGGCGCGGTAGAGAAACTTAGCGAGGATACGTGGAGCTTTTCGGCTGAGATTTTTGATGCAGGGGAGCTTGTGCCATGGCTAAGGAGCTTCATCTGCCGTATAAAAGAGATTAAATTCTCCAATGTGGCTGCGGAAAAGCGCTTTCGTGATGATCTTGAGGAGATGTACCGCATTTACGGAATTGAGGAGGTGGAGGGATGATATTCAATGAGATATACTCCGCCTACTATAATACGGTTTCCGGAATAATAGCAGCTGCTGTGGAGGGCAGAGCATCGGAGGCTGAGATGAAAAGCATCATCTCCCAACATGCATTCGCGGAAAGTGCTCTTGCCATAATCCCTGCCCTGAAAAGCGGCAAGTGGCAGCTTCTGCATCCGGATATGTCCACACCCATAGTACATAAACCGGATATGCCCCTGAGTCTGCTGGAAAAGCGCTGGCTTAAAGCTATGAGCCTTGACCCAAGAATAAAGCTGTTTGGAGAAGAAAACTGGGATTTTGAGGGCGTTGAGCCGCTTTTCACACCCGATGACTATCTTGTCTACGATAAGTACAGCGATGGAGACCCTTACGAAGACGAGGAATATATTCGCCGTTTCAGGCTTATACTCCATGCGCTCAGGGAGAAAAAGCCCATTGAGGTAACCACGCTCAACCGAAAGGGAAAGCCTTTTTCAATGCTGCTTATGCCGATCCGCCTTGAGTATTCGGAAAAGGATGATAAATTCCGTCTTATTGCCGGAGGGAAGCGCCGTACAGGTACCATTAATCTGGCTCGGATTCTCTCCTGCAGCCTCGCCTCCGATAGGGGCTTTTCTCCTGCTCCGCCCAAGGCGCAGGAGAAAAAGGAACTGACTCTTGTTGTAAGAAACCAGAGGAACGCTCTTGAGCGCGTACTGCTTCATTTTGCCCACTTTGAAAAGCGGGCTGAGCAGCTGGGCAGAAACCGATATCTCGTGCGTCTGCGCTATGAGAGGGACGACGAAACAGAGGTGCTCATACGCGTTTTGAGCTTTGGCCCTATGGTAGAAGTTATAGGGCCTGAGAGCTTCAGAGAACTGATAATTGAAAGACTGAAAAAGCAGAGAATCTGCGGGAACTGAGTTCCCGCAGATTTTTCAGCTTATAAAACTATGCGTGAGACTTATGAAACAGAGCAGCGGGGGCGTGTGTAGGGGGCGAAGGCCCCTGCACATTAAAATAATTATTTTTTTGAGCCAACCGGGCTCAAAAACTGCGATAACTGAGTTTTCGCAGTTTTTTTTCCGTGATTTCAGAGGTAAAAATAGCTAATATAAGCATGCAGAAAGTCTTCTTGCAAGTGTTTCGGAATAATCACTGCGGTGCACGGGGCCATGCCGAAGTGTATGCCGAAGCTTCTGCCCTTAATTGCCGCATAAGAAGCGGTGCTATACGCTCCCGGAAGGGAGCCATTAATCGTGGGTTCAAATCCCACTCCGTGTTTTGAAACACGGACCAGTGGCTTGGTATTGCCGGAAACGGCAAAGAATTGCAGGGTTTTTACCTGCCGGAAAATTCTTATTTGAAAAAGCGGCAGCCCGGCACAAGGTCTTGGGATTTATTCCCCGGCTGAGGCGGTGGACGGGCAGCCCTGCCCGGGAGCGGATACCGCGCTTCAATGTGGGAAACCGGAGAAAAGCTCTCCCGTTCCCCACAGCGAACGCTTAAGCTTCCGGCCGCTGCCGGCCCATGGGCTGCCGCCAATCCCGAAATCACATCCAATGGAGGTTTTACATATGCTTAGAAAGACCGTAATAAATGAGAACCAGAGAGGACTGCTTTTCAAAAATGGCAGCTTTGTAAAAATGCTCTCCCCCGGAAGATACTTCCGGTCCGGAAACAGCGTCATAGAACTTGTTGACATAGCCCAGCACCTTTTCTCGGAGAGATGCACCCTCGAAACACTTCTTGGAAAGCCTGAGCTCAGAGAGCATCTTTCCGTTGTAGAGGTTGGAGATGAGGAAATCGCACTCCATTATGTGAATGGTGTGTTCAGCTCTATAATCTGCCGCGGAAAATACGCATTCTGGAATGATGTGGACAGACATGAATTCACCATGGTGGATGTGTCCTCTCCCGAACTCGGAAACAAGATCCCCGAATATGTATTCTCCCGTATTCCTTCCAGCTATTACATCAAAGTTGAGGTGCAGGAATACCAGAGGGCAAGGCTTTTTATCAATAAGAAGCTGGTACGCATTCTGGACAGCGGCACATACTACTTCTGGAGAACCGCCCAAAAGGTGGAGACAGACTATGTGGATACCCGCCTTACCTGCATGGAGCTTAGCGGTCAGGAAATACTCACCATGGACAAGGTGGCCATCCGGGTTAATTTCGTATGCAACTACCGTATAACGGACTATGTGAAGGTGCTTACCGAAATAGACGATTATCGGGAGCAGCTACGCATTGCCGCCCAGCTGGCTCTTCGTGACTATGTGGGGTGCCATAAGCTGGATGAGATTCTGGAGAATAAGGCTCAGCTTTGCACCTTTGTCTATGATAAGCTGAAGGCCATGGAAGAGGGGCTGTATGTGGAGATAAGGGACGCCGGAGTAAAGGATATTATCCTCCCCGGTGAGATACGCGCGATAATGAACACGGTGCTCATTGCCGAAAAGCAGGCTCAGGCCAATGTTATCGCACGCCGGGAGGAAGTGGCATCCACAAGGTCTCTGCTTAATACAGCAAAGCTCATGGATGAGAATAAAACCCTCTATAAGCTGAAGGAACTGGAATATGCCGAGAGAATATGCGCCAATGTTGGCAATATAGAGCTCCATGGAGGCGATATTCTCAGCCAGCTCACCGGTATTCTCAGAGCCAATACATAAAACGGAAGGGAGAACATCATGATTGAAATAGTGGGCAGACATAATACTGCTCTTTGCTATGCCTCCACACTGGAAGGTGACGCGCAGGAGCAGATTCGTGCCCTTTGCAATGAGGCTGCCTTTGCCGATGCCAAAATAAGAATAATGCCCGATGTCCACGCAGGCAAGGGCTGTACCATTGGCACAACCATGACCGTCAGTGATAAGGTTGTACCCAATCTTGTGGGTGTGGACATTGGCTGCGGAATGTATACTGTGAGCCTGGGCAAGGTGGATATAGACCTTGAAAACTTCGACAGTGCCGCTCATTTTATTCCATCCGGCAGAAATGTATGGGAGGGACGCCTTGAGCGCTTTGACCTTGGCGGGCTGCGCTGCTACAGAAGCCTTAAAGACGCACGCAGGCTGGAGCGAAGCCTTGGTACTTTGGGCGGCGGCAACCATTTTATTGAGATCGACGCGGATGAGGAGGGGAACAAGTATCTTGTTATCCACTCAGGAAGCCGTAATCTGGGCACTCAGGTGGCAAATTACTATCAGTCTTTGGCTTTTGACCTGAACGTGGGAAAGGAGGAGCATTTCCGTCGCCGTGATGAGCTTATCCGCAGCTATAAGGAGCAGGGACGCAGAAAGGAAATACAGTCCGCTCTCAAGACTCTGGACAGGGAATGGGAGGCCAAAGAGCCGACAATGCCGGAGGAGCTTTGCTACCTCTACGACTCCTTTATGGAGGATTATCTCCACGATTTGAACCTGTGCCAACTCTTCGCCCTGCGTAACCGTGAGAAGATGGCAGAGATACTTCTTGGCAGAACAGGGCTGGAAGCGAAGGACGCCTTCCACACCGTTCATAACTACATAGACATGGATGAAATGATACTGCGTAAGGGTGCGGTTTCCGCAAAAAAGGGTGAACTGCTTCTTATACCAATCAATATGAGAGACGGAAGCCTTCTTTGCCGCGGTCTTGGCAATGCCGACTGGAACTGTTCCGCTCCTCACGGAGCCGGGCGCCTCATGTCCCGGACAAGTGCTTTTGAAAAGCTCACAATGGAGGAATATGCAGCGCAGATGGAGGGCATTTATACAAGCTGTGTGAATACATCCACACTGGACGAGGCTCCCATGGCCTATAAGAGCATGAAGGAGATCGTGGACAACATTGGCCCCACAGCGGAAATCATTGCACGCATAAAGCCTATATATAATTTCAAGGCAAGCGAATAAAAATACAGCAGCACCTAATGGTACTGCTGTATTTTTGCGGAGAACATGGGAAGCCGTTCCGTAAGGGCGAGAATGGGGTATATGACTGCTTCCATTACCAGAATAAACAGAACAGACCGATACCATGTGCTGAATGCAAAGGCGAAGGGAATATAGGATATGAGCAGAATAAAGTGCAGGATCTTTCGGAAAAGCTCGTCGGGTATATGTATTGTTCTGCGAAGAATGAGCATTGTGGAGGCTGCCGCTATATAGTAAATGAGTACGGCAGCGGCGCCGTTTACATATTCTGTCATTTTCTCCTCCCATTTGTCAAAGCAGGGATATCATTTCTGCCAAAGCTTCAAGCCCGCTGCCCTCATACTCGAAATGACGGCAGTCTGTAGGAGCTTTGCCGGGGCACAGCTCCGGTTCTGCAGGAGCCTGTCCCGGAGGAGTGATGTTTGTGTGCATATATATGCTGGCAAGTCCCAGAGCCTTTGCGCCTGCAATATCGGTCTCGCGGTCATTACCTATCATAAGGCACTTTTCGGCTTCAAGACCCTCATTGTCTATAAGCGCCTTGTAAAAGCGCGGATCGGGCTTGCGAAAGCCAAAGTCCGAGGAGATGTATATACCGTCAAATTGATCACCCAGACCCAGAGCGCGCAGCTCATACTCTGTGAAAACACGCTGGGCATTGCTGAGAAGCCAGAGACGGCAGCCCTTTTTTCTGAGTTTTTCAAGTGCATTCAATACTCCGGGATAGAGCTTTATATAGTCTGTGGAGCAGATGCGGAAAAGCTGCGCGGCATTAACAGCAAGCGCCTCTGCCTTTTCGCTGACGCCCTTTACTATAAAAAGCTCCTCCATTAAGCCTTCGATGGGAATGTCCGGAAAACATTCATAGCTTTGTCCGGCACTGGCCTGACGCTCATGCAAAATGCGCATAAAAGCTTTTTGAAGCTCTTCGGAGGTATAGGCGGCTCCGTAATAACGGAAATACATGGCGGTCTTTTCCCACACGGGAGAGCTTTCCTCTGTGTGTATATCCACCAGGGTGCCGTATAAATCGAAAATAAGCTCTGTATAACGCATTGCATCGCCTCCCATGACTAAGAGTATATACCTTTAATGCGCGGAAAGCAAAGCAATTATCAGCTCTAAAGCTGCGCAGAGATATGGTTTTCAGAGCGGCATTTTGTGCAAAAATGACAAAATGCCGCTCTATATACATTTAAATAAAGATTGACAGACAGAAAAGGCTGGTGTAGTATAATCCATGATTTTACTCAATAATGTATAATTGCTGATGGTATGGTCTTTTATGGCCTGTTTATCATGGGAGGAAGAATGGAAAAGCTCAGCTCCAGACAAAATAAAACCGTTGCCCATCTGAGAAAGCTTGGCACAGACAAGGCCTACCGCCATAGCTGCGGCGAGGGCATTTGCGACGGACTTAAGCTCCTCCGTGAAGCAAGCATGTGGGGCGTGGAGATACTCTCCGTGTTCTGGTCCGGAGACAGTGCCATGGAGCTGCCTTCTTCCGTGAAGCAGTACTCCCTGACTCCTGAGCTTATGGACTATGCCTCCCCCCTTAAAAACAGCCCCGGCCCGATTTTCACCTTCCGTATGCCCGGATGGTCTGAAGAAGCACCGGGTCGCTGCCTCGTTCTTGAGACCATTCAGGATCCCGGCAATCTTGGCACCATTCTCAGAACGGCCAACGCTCTGAGCATGGACACTGTGATACTCACCGGTGACTGCGCTGATGTTTATAATCCCAAGACAGTACGTGCTGCAATGGGCGCTGTTTTTCGTCAGAGAGTCCTTTCCATGGAAAGGGGAGAGATGAGGGAATATCTCACCCGTAACGGCATACATCTTTACGGGGCGGCTCTTTCCGATGCTTCCAGAGATATACGCTCCGTGAGCCTTGACAAGGCAGCGGTGGCCATAGGCAGCGAGGGCAGGGGACTTTCAAAAGAATTTCTTGCTCTGTGCGACGGGGAGCTAATCATTCCCATGAACGAGCAGTGCGAATCACTGAACGCAGGTGTTGCCGCTGCCATAGTCATGTGGGAGCTTTGCCGCTGAGGGAGATTGAAGCATGAGCGTTTTGGAATACTGGATATGGCTGGCCGGGAAGTATCCCGGACCGAAGCAGCAGGCAAGTCTTCTTGAGCGTTTTGGTGATGCCAAAGGCGTTTACTTTGCCGAAAAGGAGCAGATGGCTTCCCTTGGCATCAAAGGTGAGCTGCTTGATAAGCTATCTGACAAAAGTCTTGATGAGGCACGGAGTATTCTGTACTGCTGCGATAATAAGGGGATAGACATTGTCACAATTCAGGATGCCGCTTACCCCGAACGGCTCAGGAACATATCCGATCCACCCTGTGTGCTCTATGTAAAGGGGCGATTACCTGATGTGGATTCCGAGCCGGTCATAGCCGTGGTGGGCACGAGAAGATGCACTCCTTACGGCACAAAGATGGCAAGGGATATTTCATATGAAATAGCATCCAAGGGCGGAATCGTATGTACAGGACTTGCAGAGGGTATAGATACCCACGCTGCACAGGCAGCTCTTATGGCAGGCAGCCGTGTTATAGGCGTTCTGGGAACTGCCATTGATGAGGTCTTTCCGAAATTCAACGGCCCTCTTTTCGATGATGTGGCCTTTTACGGAGCACTTGTAAGCGAATATCCTCCCGGATATAGAGGCAACAGACTGTCCTTTCCGCGGAGAAACCGTATAATTGCAGGCTTGTCTGTGGGTGTTGTCGTGCCGGAGGCTCCTGAGCGCAGCGGTGCACTGATCACAGCACGCATAGCGCTGGAAAACGGAAGAGATGTTTTTGCCGTTCCCGCCAATGCAGGAACACCGGCCGGTGCAGGCAGCAACAATCTTCTTCGTGAGGGCGCAGGCTTTGCAGAGAACGGCTGGGATGTGCTTTGCGAGTATGCAAAGCGTTTCCCGGACAGGATAAATGAACAGGGCATTGCTCTGAAAGTCAGGGAAGAGACTCCCCATCAGGATAAAAAAGCTCCGTCAGCTCCGGTCAAAAGAACGGACGCGGTCGATGAGCCGGGAAAGGGCTTTTTCAAGCTGAGAATTCCCGTGCGCCGAAAAAAGCCGGATATCTTGGAGGGACAGTTATCCGGGCTTACTGAGAACCAGCTGAAGATTGTTTCAGCCATAACAAAACCCTCCATGCATGTGGACGATATAATAGACCTTTCCGGTCTGCCCGCAGCAAGCGTCCTTTCTGAGCTTACTATGCTTCAGATAAAGGGCTATGTGTCTCAGGAGGCCGGCAAGCGATTTACTCTTAACATCAAATAAAAAGCGAGGAACCGATAATGGCAAAAGCAAAGACGAATCTTGTGATCGTCGAATCTCCTGCCAAGGCAAGGACTATAGAAAAATATCTGGGCAGCGACTACAAAGTGGTTGCTTCCATGGGACATCTCAGAGACCTGCCGAAAAGCACTCTGGGAGTGGATATTGAGCGAGACTTCGAGCCCCAGTATAAAAGCGTTGACGGGCGCGAAGCTATAATCAGCGAGCTGAAAAAGAGCGCCAAAAGCGCACGGACCGTATTTCTTGCAACTGACCCTGACCGCGAGGGCGAGGCTATTTCATGGCATCTCAAGGAGCTTCTGGAGCTTCCCGATGAAAAGGCACGCCGCGTGACATTTAACGAGATCACCAAAAAAGTTGTCACGGAAAGCATTGCTTCTCCCAGAGACATTGACCAGAACCTTGTTGATGCCCAGCAGGCCAGAAGAATTCTGGACCGTCTTGTGGGCTACAAGCTTTCTCCTCTGCTCTGGCGCAAGCTTTCAAGACCCCGTCTCAGCGCCGGCCGTGTACAGTCCGTTGCCACCCGTATGGTTGTTGACCGCGAGAACGAGATAAGAGACTTCAAAGCCGAGGAATACTGGCTGCTTGATGCTTATCTTGACCGCTGCGCCCCCAACGACGGAAGCTTTGTTGCCCGTTATTACGGCAGCGGTGATAAGAAGCTGGAGCTTGGCTCTGAGGAAGAGGTCAACAAGGTACTTGCAGATGTGCAGGACAAGGATTTCACCATAAACTCTGTGAAACGCGGCGAGAAGCACCGCTCCCCGTCTCCTCCCTTCATAACATCTACCCTGCAGCAGGAGGCCTCCCGACGTCTGGGCATGACTCCTGTCCGAACCATGAGCGTGGCTCAGCAGCTGTATGAAGGAATAGATATTGAGGGCCAGGGTACCGTCGGTCTTATTACTTATATGCGTACCGACTCTCTGCGCATCAGTGAGGAAGCTCTTGCCGGCGCCAAAAGCTATATAATCGACCATTACGGGCCACAGTATTATCCTCCCAAGACCCGTGTGTTCAAGACCAAGGCAGGGGCTCAGGATGCCCACGAGGCCATACGCCCCTCCAATATATATCTCTCACCCGAGCTTATTAAGAAGGATCTCACCGGAGACCAGTACCGCCTCTATCGCCTTATCTGGGGCCGCTTTACCGCGAGCCAGATGGCGAACGCTGTTTATGACAACGTGGTCATAGATGCCGAGTGCGAGGGTCATGTTTTCAGAGCAAATCACTCTGAGATAAAATTCCCCGGCTACACTGCTCTTTATGAGGAGAGCCGGGACGAGGAAAGCGAAGATATTCGCCGTCCGCTCCCAAATCTCAGCGAGGGAGAAAAGGTCAGCGTCAATAAATTCAACCGGGAGCAGCGCTTTACCCAGCCTCCCTCCAGATACACCGAGGCTACTCTTATCAGAGCGCTTGAGGAAAAGGGTATAGGCCGCCCCTCCACCTATGCTCCGACCATAGGCACTATCACAAGCCGTGAATATGTGGTCAAAGAGGGACGCTACCTTCGTCCCACACCTCTTGGCGAGGTAGTGAACACCCTTATGTGCGACTATTTCAAAGATGTTGTTGACCTGAAGTTCACCGCCCGTATGGAGGACAGTCTGGACGAAATAGAGTCCGGAGACAAGAACTGGAAGGGCGTTCTCCACGAGTTCTACGGCGGATTTGACGAGAATCTGGACGCTGCCGAAAAGGCACTGGACGGCAAGCATATTAAGGTCCCTGATGAAGTCAGTGACGAGCTATGCGATGTATGCGGCAAGCAGATGGTTGTGAAAAACGGACGCTTCGGACGCTTCCTTGCCTGTCCCGGATTCCCGGAGTGCACCTTCACAAAGCCCATCGTTATAGAAATGCCCGGAAAGTGCCCTAAGTGCGGAAGCCGCATACTGAAGCGCACCAGCAAGAAGGGCTACACATACTATGCCTGTGAAAAGGGCGCAGACTGCGGCTTTATGACATGGTCCGTGCCCGTAAAGGATTTCTGCCCCCAGTGCGGCAAGACCCTTTTCAAACTATCCGGCAAGGGCAAGAAAAAGCCCTTCTGCATAAATGAGGACTGCTCCGCTTTCCTGCCCGAGGACCAGCGCGGCTACAGAAAGAAAACAGAGTCGTCCGGTGCTGCCCCTGCTGAGGAAAAGGCTGAGGAAAAAAAGAGCGCAGCCAAAAAAACACCTGCCAAGCGAGGCAGAAAACCGGCTGCAAGCAAGGAGTGAGGCTCAGTATGGAACACAAAGTCACCGTGATAGGCGCTGGTCTTGCAGGCAGTGAGTGTGCGTGGCAGCTGGCTCAGAGGGGCATAAAAGTCCGCCTTTGCGAGATGAAGCCCAATAAAAAGACCCCTGCTCACGTTTCCAATGATTTTGCCGAGCTTGTTTGCTCTAATTCTTTCAGAAGCGATGAGCTTTCCAATGCGGTTGGACTCCTTAAGGAGGAACTCAGAAAGTTTGACAGCCTCATTATGAAGTGCGCGGACGCAAACCGCGTTCCTGCAGGCGGCGCCCTTGCTGTTGATCGCGAGGGCTATGCCCGTATGGTCACCGAGCATATAAGAAATCACCCCAATATAAGTCTTGTAGAGGAAGAGATAACAGAAATACCCGAGGGAGAGGTGGTCATTGCCTCCGGACCTCTCACCAGCGATGCCCTTGCAGAAAAAATAGCGGCCCTGTGTCCCGACTCGGACCTGCATTTCTATGATGCAGCTGCTCCCATAGTCATGGCGGACAGCATCGACATGGAAAGCGCTTTCTATGCATCCCGTTACGACAAGGGCACGGCGGACTATATAAACTGCCCCATGAACAGGGAGGAATATCTGGCCTTCTGGAAGGAGCTTTGCTCTGCGGAGGAAGCTCAGGTACACGGCTTTGATGACGGAGGTGTGTTTGAGGGCTGCATGCCTGTTGAGGTAATGGCAAGAAGGGGAGAGGACACTCTGCGTTTTGGCCCCCTGAAGCCCGTGGGTCTTATAGATCCCAGAAACGGCAGGGAGAACTATGCCGTTGTTCAGCTGCGCCGGGACAATGCTGAGGGAACGATTTACAACATTGTGGGTTTTCAGACTCATCTGCGATTCCCGGAGCAGAAGCGGGTGTTCTCCATGATACCTGCTTTGAAAAATGCGGAATTTGTGCGCTATGGCGTAATGCACCGCAACACATACCTCAACTCTCCCGGACTCCTTGACAGATACTACAGGCTTAAAACAATGCCCCGTATATCCTTCGCGGGACAGATGACCGGCGTTGAGGGCTATGTGGAGTCCTGTGCCAGCGGGCTTTTGGTGGGAATTGAAACCGCCAGACGTCTGCAGGGACTGGAACCTGTGAATTTCCCTCAGGAGACCGCAATAGGTGCCCTTGGCCTCTATGTATCCGGAGGCAGCGTAAGCGGAAATTTCCAGCCAATGAACATAAACTTCGGAATTATTACTCCTCTGGGCTACAGGGTAAAGGGAAAGCGCAACAAGAACGCAGAGATAAGCAAGAGAAGTCTTGAGATAATAGACAAATTGAAAGAGGAAAAGATATGAGAATTATTATTGACGCAATGGGAGGCGACAACGCCCCTTCCGAGATCGTCAAGGGTGCTGTTGATGCCCAGAAGGAGTTTGGGGTTGACATAACTCTTGTTGGCATAGAGGAACAGGTCCGCGAATGTCTTTCTGTCTGTGGTGGAGAGGGCAATGAGCACATTGCTGTTGTCAATGCCACCGAAGTTGTGGATATGCACGATGATCCAGCCATGGTCTGCCGCCGCAAAAAGGACAGCTCCATGACTGTTGGTCTGAATCTTCTCCGCGACGGAGAGGGCGATGCCTTTATTTCGGCAGGAAGCACCGGCGCTCTGCTTACAGGAGCAACTCTTATAGTAAAGCGTATAAGAGGAATCCGCCGTGCCTGCTTCTGCCCCGTTATCCCCAACGGGAAAAAGGGCGTTGTGCTCATCGACTGCGGTGCCAATGTTGACTGCACCAGCGAGTATCTGCTCCAGTTTGCCTATATGGGTTCATTCTATGCATCTGCAATCAGCGGCGTTGAAAATCCCAGAGTGGGACTTCTCAATAACGGCAGCGAGGACAGCAAGGGCACCGAGCTTTGCAAGGA
>JAZNZM010000011.1:0-3927 GCA_045594965.1 Oscillospiraceae bacterium
GGATGCTGCCCTGCACTTAGCTGAAAGGAGAAAAGCCATGCTGAACACTGTTGACAAGGCTCTTCTTGAAAAGATAGCCGATATGCCCGAAGGCAAGGCCGACGGCGCCTACAATATCCGCAAGGACTGCGGCTGCGCCAGCCGTGCCGTTACCGAGAGCATCAATATAGAGACCAAGACCGATAAGCCCGGCATAAACATTACCATTGCCCCCGGCACCAAGGGCGAGAAGTGCTATATCCCTGTTATTATCACCGAGTCCGGAGTTGCCGAGACTGTCTATAACGACTTTTTCATCGGACCCGACTGCGATGTGACAATTATCGCAGGCTGCGGCATTCATAACTGCGGTGAGGAAGAAAGCCGCCATGACGGCATCCATACCTTCTATGTGGGCAAAAATTCCCGCATCACCTATGTGGAAAAGCACTACGGCGAGGGTGACGGCAACGGTCAGAAGATAATGAACCCCCAGACTGTTGTTTATCTGGAGGAGGGAGCCTTCCTTAAGATGGACACCACCCAGATTAAGGGCGTGGACTCCACCAAGCGCGACACTAAGATAGTCTGCGGAGCCGGCGCGGAGACCGTTATCACCGAGCGTCTTCAGACCCACGGACAGCAGTATGCCGAGAGCAATATGGAGATAATACTGGATGGCGACGACAGCCGTGGCCGCGTTATATCCCGCAGTGTTGCTCAGGATGACTCCGTGCAGATTTTCTACCCCAAGATGACCGGCAACAACAAATGCTTCGGCCATGTTCAGTGTGACTCCATTATTATGGGCTCTGCCAGGATCAGCTCCATTCCTGCCATCGTGGCAAATTCCACTGAGGCTGAGCTTATCCATGAAGCAGCCATAGGCAAGATCGCCGGAGATCAGCTGCTGAAGCTCCAGACATTGGGTCTCACCAGTGAGGAAGCCGAAGAGCGCATACTCAAGGGATTTCTGGCATGAGAAAGCTTATAGACCTACATGTTCATACAACAGCCTCGGATGGCAGCCTAAGCCCCTCCGAGGCTGTTGTCCTTGCCCGGAAAAAGGGTCTTTCCGCCATTGCAATAACCGACCACGATACTGCCGATGGTGTGGAGGAGGCTCTTGCCGCTGCCAAGGGTGCGGGAGTGGAGCTTATCCCCGGAATTGAGCTGAGCGTGGACTACAAGGGCTACGGTGTGCATATTCTGGGCTATTTCATTGACCCCAAGGCGGAGAGCCTCAGGAAGCTTCTGGATTGGGTTATATGGGAGAGAGAACGGCGCAATACCGAAATCGCTGCGGCCATTAAAGCCGACGGGCTGGATGTGAGCCTTGAATATATGCACGAAAAGTTCCCCGACGCCATTATCGGCAGACCCCATTTCGCCGCTGTTCTGGCGGAAAAGGGTATAGTCAGAGATGTGGCCGAGGGCTTTGAAAAGTATCTCAGCCGCGGTGGGCGTTATTACAGAAAACGTCAGTATATCCCTATGGATATGGCCTTTGAAACCCTCAGAGCCATAGGCGCGAAGGCGGTTTTTGCCCATCCTCTGCAGTATAGCTTCGGCCATGAGGAGCTTTTGGAGCTCACCGCTCTTTTGAAGGAAAAGGGCATTGTGGGCATGGAGTGCATTTATTCCATATACAGCCTTGAGGAGAGAGAATATCTCAAAGGTATTGCAAGGGAGTTTGACCTGTGTATAACAGGCGGCAGCGACTTCCACGGCGCGGGCAAGCCCAATATACAGATAGGCTCCGGCTGCGGAGACATGGAAGTTGGCTATGAACTGGTGGAAAAATTGAAAAAGGCATAAAATCGAACAGACCTGTGAAGAAAACTCACAGGTCTGTTTTTTTCGGAGCAGCACCCAAGGCTCCCTCTGACGAGGGAGCTGTCAGCGAAGCTGACTGAGGGAGAGATTTTTTTTAACGGTCAAATCTATATATTCGCATACACCGCTGAAATTGTGGTTGATGTCCGAGTTGCAAATTCGCAGGACAGTCAAATTCATGGATTCCAATGCTCTTGTGCGGATAGCATCCTTTTCCGCTTGTTCTGCGGTATAGTGACCTCCGCCGTCAAGTTCGACGACCAGCCTTGCCTTGGCACAGTAAAAGTCTGTAATGTATTCACCAATCGCCTTTTGCCGTTGAAAACGTACTGGATAATTACGTAAAAAGTCATACCAGAGCTTTCGCTCCCATGGTGTCATGTTTTTTCTTAATGTTTTTGCGAGGGAGATATTTGCTTTGTTATATTCTTTCATTCTCTCCCTCCGTCAAAAATCAAAGATTTTTGCCACCTCCCTCATCAGAGGGAGGCTTTTGTCTGGTGCAAAAACCGCACAACGCAAGATATATCCGGAAAATGCTGCGCCATTTGACTGTTCAATTAATCTTGTGTTGTTGTCACAAGATTAATAAACCTATTTCTTGGAATATGCAATGCCATCAACTTGAAACTGCAAACCGCCTTGCCCACCTTTATGAGCAAATTCAGTCTGAATTGTTTTTCGTACAGGATATTTGCCATTAAATCTCTCGCGGATAATTTTTTCCATTACCGGGATGTTCCAGACATCTCTAAATAAACAGTCCATATGAATTATATTTTCAAGTGTTAAATCGAACAAAGCCAAGCGTCTTTCCATGTCATCAAATGCGCCATTAATCTGCTCCTCAACTGTACCACCAACATTACCGACACAATAGTTCAAATAATAAAAATCTCCTGCCTTAATGATTCCGGAATGAGCCATATCTTCGCTCACATCCAGTCTAATAATTTCACTCATATTAGGTCTCCTCTGCAAATTCTTATTTCTCGAACTGTTTAACTACATTCTATCACATAGTAACAGATCAAACAAGAACAGACACAGCGAATTAATCTGCTGTGTCTGTTAAATGAAATTATTTCTTTTTCTTCTTCCCGAAGATGCCGCTGCTGCCGCTCTTGACACCTTCGGCTTCGCCGGTGGCCTCACCGAACTTGCGGAGAAGCTCCTTCTGCTCGGAATTCAGGTTCTTGGGAGTTACGATGTAAACGGTGACATACTGGTCGCCGCGGCTTGAGCCGTTTAAGTAGGGGATACCCTTGCCCCGAAGACGGAACACGCTGCCGGACTGGGTGCCCTCGGGAATGGTGTATTTCACCTTGCCGTCAAGGGTGGGGACTTCCACTTCTGCGCCAAGAGTGGCCTGAACAAAGGATATGGGCATCTCGAAGAGGACGCTGCTTCCATCGCGCTCAAAGAGGGGATGCGCCTTGACACTGACGGTTATAAGCAAATCGCCCTTGGGGCCGCCGTTGAGACCGGCATGACCCTGTCCGCGAAGAGATACGGTCTGGCCGTCATCGATACCGGCAGGTATGTTCACACTGATTTTCTTGTTTCTGCGCACCTTGCCCTTGCCGGAGCACTTGGGGCAGGGGGTGTTGATAATCTTGCCTGTTCCACCGCACTTCTGGCAGGGCGCGGTGGTAGCCATCACACCGAAGGGAGTACGCTGCTGCACTCTCACAGTGCCGCTGCCGCCGCAATCGGGGCAGCTGTCCACGCTGGTACCCTTGGCTGCGCCTGTGCCGCCGCACTCCTCGCAGTCCTCAATTCGGGGAATGGTTATCTCCTTGGTGCAGCCAAAGGCTGCCTCGTCAAAGCTGATGGAGATATTCACGCGGACATTTTCACCCCGCTGGGGGGCATTGCGTCTCTGGGCACCGCCGCCGAAGCCGCCGAAACCGCCAAAGCCCCCGCCGAATATGTTCCCGAGAATATCGCCCAGATCGTCGAAGCCTCCAAAGCCACCGCCGAACCCGCCGCCGAAGCCTGCGTTGGGGTCAAAAGCTGCGTGGCCGTACTGGTCATACTTGGCCTTCTTGTCGGGGTCGGAGAGTATCTCGTAGGCCTCGGAGCACTCCTTGAACTCCTCCTCGCACTCCT
>JAZNZM010000012.1:0-11856 GCA_045594965.1 Oscillospiraceae bacterium
CGATGAGCGGGAACGCACGGCGGAGCTTATTAACGGCATTCTTCTCCACAATCTGAAAAACAATATAAGCTTCTGCTCACGCTGCGGCGCTGCGCTGCCTCTGCACCATAAGGGGCGCCTTTGCAACAGCTGCTTTATGAAGCGGCATGGAGGCTTCGGAAACCAGAAGCCATGGCTGAAAAAGCCCTGAGAGGTATAGATAATGAAACTCAAAATATTGGTGGCTGCAATAATTTGCGCTGCACTTATGGGCTGCGGAAAAGAGAGCCCGGAGCCGGCGCCTACGCCCGCGCCCACAGAGCAGATCCTGCCTCTGCCTGCAGCTACAGCCACGCCGACGCCTGCGCCAAGCCCGGTTCCGACGCCGACGCCCACACCTACGCCTACACCTACGCCCACGCCCGTACCCACTGCGGAGCCAATGGACAATTATCTTGTGGATGCGGCGGAGCATATTCCGGGTGTAGTGGTGGAGCTGCGCTATGCAGGGGAGGATAACTTCACCGGCAAGACTATATATGATTTTTCCACAGCATATCTCAGATACGGCACGGCGAAACGCCTCGGGGAAGTTCAGGCAGAGCTTCGGGAGATGGGACTTGGTCTGAAAATATGGGACGCTTTCCGTCCCGTTTCCGCCCAGTTTGCCCTGTGGGAGATTTGCCCCAACCCTGTTTACGTTGCAAATCCTCTTGTGGGCTACAGCTCCCACAGCAGGGGGAATACCGTTGATGTCACATTGGTGGACGCTCTGGGTAATGAACTTAGCATGCCCACGGGCTTTGACGATTTCTCTGCAAAGGCCGACAGGGATTATTCGGACTGCACCGCTGAAGAAGCCGAAAACGCAAGGCTTCTTGAACAGGTGATGGCAAAGCACGGTTTTTCCGGCTACTCCGGGGAGTGGTGGCACTTCACGGACAGCTGGGGCTATGAGGTGGAAAAGGTGTTTGATCCTGCCCTTGTGGATACAAAATACGCCCTCTGTAAGGAGTATATAAGCCTCAGAAGCTCGGCGGATACCTCCGCAGAGACCCTTGAGCGTATCCCGGCAGGGGAGAGCTTCACCCTTTTGGGCTATGCGGGAGAATTCTCCTATGTGGACTATCTGGGAGTGAGGGGCTATGTGCTGACAGAATATACCGCCTGAGATTCATACTAATAGTAAAAGAAGCGTCAGGGAACCGAAAGTTCAGGTCCCCAGACGCTTCTTTTTTATGCTCATTTTTTCATTGTGCAGCTTTCCAAAGCGGCGCGGATAAGTCTTCTGGCGCAGCTTTCAGCGGCATAGGAGCTTATGCTGCCGTCTTTGAGGGCTTTCAGAACCCTCTTGTAGGCTGCCGGAGTTCCGGGCATGATAATGTCGTTTCCGGCGACGCAGCCCAGCTCATCTTTTGCCTCATGGTGGCCTGTGCCGAACCAGTCGGTCATGACTATGCCATCGAAGCCCCACTCATTGCGGAGAACCTTGGTGAGCAGGTCGTAGCTGTTGGCGGTGTAAACACCGTTTACCTTGTTATAGCTGCTCATGACCGCTTTGGCTCCGCCCTCCTCAACGGCAATGCGGAAGCCGCGGAGATATATCTCCCGGAGAGCGCGCTCGCTGAGATTGCTGGAGGAGCGGTTGCGGGAGTTTTCAAGATTATTGCAGGCAAAATGCTTTATTGTGGCATAGCAGCCGGGTATGCTCTGAGCGCCGCTGACCACTGCTGCTGCGGTTTTGCCGGAGAGCAGGGGGTCTTCGGAGTAATACTCAAAGTTTCTGCCGCAGAGGGGATTGCGGTGGATGTTCATGGCAGGGGCAAGCCAGAGGGCAATGCCGTATTCCTCCATTTCCACAGCGGTGGCCTCGCCCAGCTCCCGGGCAAGGGGAAGATTCCATGTCTGAGCCACAAGGGTCTGGCATGGCCACGCGGTGCAGTAGTGGTAGTAGTTGTCCCCGTTTTTTCTGGGCTCGGGGTTAATAAGGCTGAAAAGGAAATTGCGCTTGCCCAGTGTTACGGACTCCGGCAGAGCCTGAGGAGAATAGAAATTGTGTCTGGGAGCAGGGGCACACAGACGCAGGTTAAGACCCTGAGGGCCGTCGGACATGACCATGTTGTCCACACCCTTGGCCAGCAGGGCGGAGGTGGAGTTACCGGCCGCACCGAAGGCGGTGTTGTGGCAGGGACCCACATAGCCTGCGCCTACAAGAAGTTTGGCTATGTCCTTATGAGTGAGGGATGACATGATGGAGTTGATCTCCGGACTTTCCACAAGGGCAGGGGGAGTGTAGTCATGCTTTTTGCAGGAGATATCCGCAGCACGGATGAGAAGAGAACCCACATCGGGGATATCCCTCTCTGTTTTTGTGGGAGCGATGAACTCAAGTTCGTCCTTCATGGGACATACATTTTCGCATATCTCCGTTACCGCGTTCTCATCCAGCGTGAGCACTACGGCAGGGGAGAGCTTGTGGGAGGATGAGCCGACAGAGACTATGTATTCGCCCTTTTCAAGGATGTAGGAGCCGGTATCGGCGTCATAGGAGGCACACTGCGCGAGATCGAAGCTGAGGCTCAGCTGCGCACTTGCGCCGGGCTCAAGAATCTCTGTCTTGGTATAGGTCACAAGGCTCTTCGCCTCTTTTCTCAGCCTTCCGTCGGGGGCGGAGACATAGAGCTGAACCACTTCCTTGCCGGAAATGCTGCCGGTGTTCTGCACAACGGCACGTACAGTAACGCGGCTGCCTTCTGCGGTGGTAGCTCCGGGGACGACAGAAAAGCTCGTGTAGCTGAGACCGTGTCCGAAGGGGTAACGGGGAGCCACACCCATGGCGTCAAACCAGCGATAGCCAACATATATGTCCTCAAGATAGTCTTCCTCATACTTTCTGCCGCCTCTGGTGGAGAAAGAATTGTGGCAGGGATAATCTTCGTAACGCTGTGCCCATGTGTCGGCAAGCCTGCCGCTGGGGTTCACATTGCCTGTGAGTACATCGAAAAGACCGTTTCCGGCCTCCATGCCGCCCTGCATCATATAGACTATGGCATCTACACCCAGCTCGTCGGCAAAGCTGAGATCCATAACAGAGCCAATGTTCAGCACCAGTACCACCTTAGCGTAGCTTTGGCAGAGGGAACGGAGCACCTGCTTTTCCCCGTCTGTTATGTAGTAATCCCCGGGGAGGGTCTGCCTGTCGCCGCCTTCGCCGGCAAGGCGTGTGAGGATATAAACGGCGGTATCCGTGCCGCTGGCTTCGGCCTCGGCTTTGGTGATTTCTCTGCCGCCGGAGGGTGTGAAGGGATGGCTTGCCACCCAGGTCATTCTGCCGAAAATGTTCATGCCGCCGGTGGCTTTAAGAGCAGTGCTGATATATTCCTCCTTCTCGGAGGCATAGAGCCTGTCAAAATCATCAAGCCAGTCGGTGCTGACTACATCCCAGCCGCCGTTAACAAAGCCCTCGTCGGGATTTACCCTGTAACGGGGATTGTTTTCTCCGCTGCCGGAACCGCCGAAAGAGCCGTGGCGGACACCGGCTCCGTAAAGAGCCACCTTGCCTCCCTTGAGGGGCAGTGCGCCTCGGTTTTCAAGCAAAACCATGCCCTCGCCGCAGACCCTGCGTGCAAGAGCGGCATTTTTCAGTTCCCTTTCTGTCATGGAGTGTTGACGGGAGGCGCGAATAACGCGTTTCATATTCTGATCTCTCCTCTGTAATTTTTACAGCTTGGTTTTGCAGTAGCCCTTTGCGGTATAGATGGCGCCGCAGGGATTATGTGCCATAACCCTGTCCTTGGCAACGAGAACGGTGGCAAGAGCCTCGGAGTGCTTGAGGAAGAGAGAGTCGTGTCCCACGCAGAGACCCAGAACAATGTTGAAGTCCGTGCCGGAAACGTTGAGCATCTCGGCCTGACCGATGGGGTTGCACATTGGCTCATAGCCGCCGGGATTTATCTTGCAGTCGGGGGTCATTCCGATATCTTCTTTGTCTATTCCGCCAACCTTGCATACAGCAGACACGACCTGAAAGCCCTTACTGCGAAGGAGGTCTTCAACAATTTTTGCCTCATTCCGGAAACCGGCGCAAAAAGCAAGACCTATCTTTTTATATCCCATTCTCTGGCAGACCTCTATGGTCTCTCTCAGCCTGGGCCACTGGCAGTAGCCCTCTGCTTCTACACGGGCGCACTGGGAGAAAAACTCCAGATAAGGCTCATACTTGGTTTTGACTTCATCCATAAACTCCTTCTGGAGCACGGGGCAGTTTTTGGGATAGGTGCCCACCTCGGGTTTTTCGCAGGTGTGAAGAGTGCAGCTTGAGCAGGTGTACAACATTGCAATGCCTCCAATATATTTGTTTTCTGAGAAAATGGTAGCACAGGCAGGGGATAAAGTCAAAATAAACTGAAAAAGCAGGAAATTATATTGTGCAAAAATGTAATTTCATCGCAAAATACATCATCGATTTAAAGCGGAATCACCAAAAATCGAAAAAGTGAGCAAAAGGGCTTGACTTTAGCGACACAAAGTAGTAAAGTGCAGACATCACAAAACAGCGGAGGATAAAGGGATGTTCAGCGTTCGATTTGCAGCCGAATATTATTACTATTACTTTAAGTTTAAGGAGTAATAGTTATTTGTGCTGCAATCAAAGGCTTTTCACCCATAAAGCGTTTCCGTAAAAACGAGCTGCACAGATAGTGTTTCTGTGTGGCTTTTGTTTTTTCCCCACGCTGCAAAAAACAACAGAAAACAACAGGAGGAATCCAAAATGAAAAAGACCATCGCCATCATCTGCGCACTTGCACTTGCGCTCTGTCTTGCAGCCTGCGGCAATCAGACTCCCGCCGAGCCTTCCGCTCCTGCCTCTCCCGAATCTGAGACTTATTATGTGGGCATCTGCCAGCTGGTGCAGCATGACGCTCTCGACGCAGCTACCCAGGGCTTTATGGATGCTCTCACCGCAGAGCTTGGCGACGCCGTCACCTTCAGCAACCAGAACGCCTCCGGTGACACCGCAGTCTGCTCCACCATCGTAAACCAGTTTATCGCTGAGGAAGCCGACCTCATTCTGGCAAACGCCACTCCCGCTCTGCAGGCAGCAGCTGCCGCTACTGTGGAAATCCCCATTCTGGGTACCTCTATCACAGAGTACGGCGTTGCTCTTGAAATTGCAGATTTCAACGGTACTGTGGGCGGCAATATTTCCGGCACTTCCGATCTGGCTCCTCTGGATCAGCAGGCAGAGATGCTTGTGGAGTGGTTCCCCGAGGCCAAGACTGTGGGTCTGCTCTACTGCTCTGCTGAAGCCAACAGCCAGTATCAGGTGGATGTGGTAAAGGCACTTCTGGAGGAAAAGGGCATTACTGCAAATCTCTGCCCCTTCTCTGACTCCAATGACCTTGCTGCTGTCTGCGAGGGTGCCGCAGCAGAAAGCGATGTTATCTATGTTCCCACCGATAACACTGTTGCCTCCAATACCGCTCTTATCGACAATATCTGCCGCGTCGCCGGTGTTCCCGTTATTGCAGGCGAGGAGGGTATCTGCTCCGGCTGCGGTGTGGCAACTCTCTCCATCAGCTACTATGACCTTGGCTACACCACCGGTCAGATGGCAGCAAAGGTGCTCACCGGTGAGGCCAACATCTCCGAGATGGCCATTGAGTATGCTCCCGCAACTCCCAAGTTCAATGCTGAAATCTGCGAGGACCTTGGTCTTACTCCTCCCAGCGATGATTATGTTGCCATCGGCTGATTGATCCATTACCGGGGGAAGGATTATTCTTTTCCTCGGTATCGGCATCATAAATAATTAAAAAGGAAGAAGAATATGAACATTACTGCCTTGATAAATGCCATGCCCGGCGCCGTGTCACAGGGCCTTATCTGGGGTATAATGGCCATCGGTGTGTTTATTACCTACAAAATTCTGGATGTGGCAGACCTTACCGTTGACGGAACCATGTGTACCGGCGGAGCTGTTTTTATAATGACAACAATGGCCGGGTGCAGTCTTCCCGTGGCCCTGCTGCTGTCGTTCATTGCCGGTATGCTTGCCGGCCTTGCCACAGGTATCTTTCATACCGCCTGCGGCATCCCTGCGATTCTGGCAGGTATTCTCAGCCAGCTTGCCCTGTATTCCATAAATCTGCACATTATGGGAAAGGCCAACCAGCCTATAAATGCCAATAACTATACTCTGCTTATTTCTTCGCGCAATGTGAAGGTTCCGGGACTTGAAAACCCGGTTATCGTTGTGGGAATAGCTGTGATTATTCTTATTGCTGTGCTGTATTGGTTCTTCGGCCGTGAGATAGGTGCGGCTCTCCGTGCAACAGGTTCAAACCTCAATATGAGCCGGGCTCAGGGTATAAATGTTAACTTTACCAAGGTTCTGGGTCTTATGATAAGCAACGGTCTCGTGGCTCTGTCCTCAGCTCTTCTCAGCCAGTATCAGGGTTTTGCGGATGTAAACATGGGCCGCGGAGCCATTGTAATCGGCCTTGCGGCGGTAATAATAGGCGAGGTTATTTTCGGAAAGATATTCCGAAATTTTGCTTTGAAGCTTGTGAGCGTTGTGCTGGGCGCCATCATTTACTATGTGGTTTATCAGATAGTCATCGGTCTCGGCATGAGCGGCGATGACATGAAGCTTATAACCGCCCTTATAGTTGCCGTATTTCTTGCCATACCCTACTGGAAAGGCAAGTATTTCAACAAGTCTGCAAAGAAGGGAGCAGCCGGTCATGCTTGAAGTAAAAAATGTCTACAAGACCTTTAACCCCGGTACTGTGAACGCAAAAACCGCTCTGAACGGTCTCTCTCTCCATATTGCCGAGGGCGAGTCCATTGCCGTTATCGGAGGCAACGGAGCGGGAAAGTCAACCCTTCTCAATGCGGTGGCAGGTGTCTGGGAGGTTGACGGGGGAAGTATATCCATTGGCGGAGTGGATGTTACACACATGCCCGAGTATAAAAGAGCCAAGTTTATAGGAAGAGTGTTCCAGGATCCCATGATGGGCACTGCTGCCACAATGCAGATAGAGGAAAACCTTGCCCTTGCATCCCGCCGAGGCAAACACCGCACTCTCCGTGCGGGAATCACAAAGGCTGAGCGTGAGCAGTACAGAGAAATGCTCAAAATACTGGACCTTGGCCTTGAGGACCGCATGACAAGCAAGGTGGGACTTCTCTCGGGCGGACAGCGTCAGGCCCTTACTCTTCTGATGGCCACGCTTCAGAAGCCCAAGCTGCTGCTTCTTGACGAACACACTGCCGCTCTTGACCCCAAAACCGCTGCCAAAGTAATGGGCGTTACACGGACGCTGGTCAATCAGGACAGACTGACTACCCTGATGATAACCCACAATATGCGTGATGCAATAGAGTATGGCGACCGCCTTATCATGATGAACGAAGGCCGCATTATTCTGGATATTGGCGGAGAGGAGAAGCAGAAGCTTACAATACCCGACTTGCTTCAGAAGTTTGAAGAGGTCTCCGGAACTCAGTTCGGGTCCGACAAGGCTCTTTTGAGCAAATAACACTTTTTGCATTAAAAATGCCCCTTTTTTCGGTAAAAGGGGCGTTTCGTCTTGCCTTTGGCGAAAAAAAGAATTATTATAGAGGCGGAGGCGATGAAATTATGGCGAAATCACCTAATCAAAAGCTTAAGCTTCTCTATCTGAAGGACTATCTGGAGCGCTGCACGGATGAAAACCACCTTGTCAGCACTGCAGATATAATAAAACATCTTGAGTCTCAGGGAATTTCTGCCGAGCGCAAGAGTATTTATGATGATATTGAGACATTGCGCGTCTATGGCATGGACATAGAACAGGTGAAAGGCGCCGGAGGCGGATATTATCTGGCCTCACGGGAATTTGAACTGCCGGAGCTGAAGCTGCTGGTGGATTCTGTCCAGTCCTCCCGTTTTATCACCGGCAAAAAGACCATGGCGCTGATAAAGAAGGTGGAGGGCCTCACCAGTATGTATGAGGCGGGAAACCTTCACCGTCAGGTATATGTGTCCGGACGCATCAAGAATATGAATGAGAGCATCTACTACAATGTGGACGAAATCCATTCGGGCATAGCCTCTGACAGGCAGATTGCGTTCAAATACTTTGAATATTCTGTCACCAAGGAGCGCCGATTCCGCAGGGGCGGAGAGGAATATCAGGTGAGTCCCTTTGCCCTTACATGGAACAACGAGAACTATTATATGATTGCCTTTGATTCCCGTTCGGAGCAGATCCGTCACTACCGTGTGGACAAAATGGCATCTATCCGCGTTACCGAAGAGACCAGAGCAGGCAGGGAGGTCTGGGGCGGAATAGACATGGCGGCATACACGGAAAAGGTTTTCGGAATGTTCTCCGGTCAGGCGGAAACGGTGCGTCTGCGCTGCCGCAGCTATCTGGCAGGTGCGGTTATAGACCGCTTCGGCAAGGATATTATCATTGTGTCGGGAGACAGGGACTACTTCACCGTTACGGTGGAGGTTGTGCCCTCGCCCCAGTTTATGGCATGGGTCTTTGGCTTTGCAGGGGATATGGAGATTGCTTACCCTTCAAGTGTTGCTGAAAAAATGTGTGAGCTTCTTCGGAACAGCCTCGCCGTTTACGAAAGCGGTGAAGAGGAATGAGTACAGAAGAGAAGGTTGTAAACAAGGGTTATCTGTTCGAAAACTTCCGTCTGTTCCACCTTCGTGACCGCCGAGGGCAGACCGTTGAGAGCCATTACCACGATTTTCACAAGGCCCTCCTGTTCTATTCGGGCAGGGTGGACTATATCATAGAGGGCGTAAAATACTCCCTTGAGCCGGGGGACATACTGTTTGTTCCTGCAAGCTCCATACATAAGCCTGTTATCAGCAGTGAGGAGGACTATGAAAGGGCAGTTTTTTGGATCCGTCCTGGTTATCTTGAGCAGCTGAGCCCGGAGGAAACGGAGCTTGGCACCTGCTTCAGCCTGAGCTCGAAGCGCCGTGCCTGCCTTTACCATCCGGAAAATGACACTCTGAGCCGCATAAAAAAACTTGTGTCCGGCTTGGAAAGGGCAGTGGGAGAGGAGCGCTTCGGCAGCAGACTTCTGGCAGACAGCATTTTTATGCAGCTTATGATTGAGTTTAACCGCCTTGTTCTTGAGGAAAATCCCAGTTCTCCAAGGAGCATAGACCCCAAAATTGACGAAGCCCTGAGCTATATCAATCAGAATCTTTCCGGGGAACTGAGCGTTGACTATCTGGCGGGAAGGTGCTATCTGAGCCGTTACTATTTTATGCGCCGCTTCAAGGAATCCACCGGTTACACCGTACATAATTATATCTGCCAGAAGCGGCTTACCGCTGCCGCAAGACTTCTTGAGGAGGGCGTGGGGATAACAGAGGCTGCAATGAATGTGGGCTTTTCTGAGTATTCGTCTTTTCTCCGCTCTTTCAAAAAGCTCTTTGGCCTTACGCCCAGCGAGTATCTCAACAGTCATGGAGTGCTTGACAGCAGCTATGGAGAATAATTGTACAAATAAAAATTGGAAAATGGCAAAAAACGATTTACAAGAGAAAAATTCCGTATTATAATATCGTGTTGTGTTGAGAAGACAGATTCTTCACCAGACGTTAATTTGATTGCAAATGAGGTATCATAAATGAGCAGACTTATAGGCACCGTATCCCGCGGCATCAGAACTCCCATCGTCCGTCAGGGTGATGACATTGTTGAGGTCGTCGTATCCTCCGTTCTCGCAGCCGCAAAGGAACATGGCATTGAGATCCACGATAAGGACATTGTTGCTGTCACCGAGTCCGTTGTGGCCCGTGCTCAGGGCAACTATGCTACCATTGAGAATATTTCCAAGGATGTAAGGGCAAAGACCGGCGGCAAGACCGTTGGCGTAACCTTCCCCATCCTCAGCCGCAACCGCTTTGCCAACTGTCTGATGGGCATAGCCGGAGGCTGCGAAAAGGTAGTGCTTATGCTCTCCTATCCCTCCGATGAGGTGGGCAACCATCTTGTCAGCATAGACGCCGTTGACGAGGCGGGCATTGACCCCTACCGCGATGTGCTGAGCCTCGAGCAGTTCCGCGCTGCCTTCGGCCAGGTGGTGCATCCCTTCACCGGTGTTGATTATGTTGAATATTACTCCGAACTGGTACGCAAGATGGGTGCTGAGGTGGAGGTCATTTTCGCCAACCGTGTTCAGGCTATTGCTGATTACACAGACTGCGTCATCACCTGCGATATCCATTCCAGAAACCGCAGCAAGCGTCTTCTTAAGGCTGCCGGTGTCAAGACCGTCCTTGGCATGGATGATATTCTCACCGAGAGCGTTGACGGCAGCGGCTTCAACCCCCAGTACGGTCTCCTTGGCTCCAACAAGGCCACCGATGACAGCGTTAAGCTCTTCCCCGTCAACTGCATGGCCATTGCCGATGCTATCGGCAAGCGCATGAGCGAGGCCACCGGCAAGAAGGTGGAAGCCATGATCTATGGCGACGGCGCCTTCAAGGATCCCGCCGGCAAGATCTGGGAGCTGGCTGACCCCGTTGTCTCCCCCGGCTATACCGACGGTCTTATCGGCACTCCCAATGAGCTGAAGCTGAAGTATCTGGCCGACAACGATTTCGGCGACCTGCAGGGCGAAGCTCTGAAAGCCGCTATCTCCGAGCGCATCAAGGCCAAGGACGGCGCAAGCCTCGTAGGCAACATGGTCTCTGAGGGCACCACCCCCAGAAACCTCACCGACCTCATCGGCTCTCTCTGCGACCTGACAAGCGGCTCCGGCGATAAGGGCACACCTGTCATCTTCATTCAGGGCTACTTCGACAACTACACAAACGACTGACAGTGAAAAAAAGTGAGGCATCCCAAAGGGACGGCCTCACTTTTTGCGTCAGAGCGCAGCAATGGATAAGTGTGAATTTGATGGAACAAATTTGAAATTTTTTCGTCCAAACAGATAAAGGAGGCAGATAATAATGAAAAGAATTCTGGCTTTGGTTTTGGCATTGCTGCTTATACTCCCGTTCTGTGCCTGTGGGGATACTGAAAATAAAGAAAATGAAACTGCGCAAATACCTGCTGAGACAAGTAAGTATGATACAGCTCTAGGGTCTGAGGCCAGCAGCGAAGCAGCTGACATTCAAGACCCTGAACAGGACGAAACCGTTATAGTAAAAGGTTCTTATATTTTGGTTCAATCCGGTGATACATTGGAAAAACCATATAAAAGCTTTATTTGGGCAACTAACTGGGTCGGAAGCGGATGGGTGAGTGCTGACGGGCTGAGCATATCAGACAAGTTTCAGGATGTATACAGTGAAATTCCGGAAATAAATTATTGTGAAGATTTTGCAATTCATTATAAGGAAGGCGTTGAACTCATATCTTTATCGGTCTATAACAGCAATTTTCAAATACTGGACCGAAACGCAACACTGAAAAGATTGGAAACTCTGGCGGAAGGAACATATTATTTGGTTGTCACTGTGAAAGCCCGAGGAAAATATATTGAAGAGGAAGAAAAACATGAGTATGCAGGCTATGAGTGTGTATACAAGCTTGTGGTAGCTGATGAAGCTTCAAACTGAGTGCCGGATTCAAGGAACATATCAAAGGGTAGATGCCTGCTACCCATATAAGCGGGGAGGGTGAACACCATTCCCGGATTTCAGCCCTGTGATGTATTGCAGCCAATATGCACACAGGGCTGAAATTATATTCCAAACTATTTATTGATTTTTTGATGTTATAACTCTATCCTTTTAATTGAAAAAAACATTATCTTTGATATAATTAGATATAATCAATAATTACAGACTAAATAACGGAGCGATGCCAATGAAAACTCAGGAATGTGCCGAGAGGCTGAAAAAGC
>JAZNZM010000013.1:0-6998 GCA_045594965.1 Oscillospiraceae bacterium
AGGGAATTGACAACGACACTCTGACCGTTGGTGTTAAGGCTACCATCGTTGTCAACGCTGACGTTGATGAGGACACCGTTTACGAGATAGTTTCCACCATCTTCGAGAACAAGGACGCCATCACCGCCGCTTATGCAAAGGGCGCTGCTCTTGACCTCGAATTTGCCTCTGTCTGCGGCGTTCCCTACCACACCGGTGCTGCCAAGTACTTCGCCGAGAAGGGTATCACCGTTGACACTGTCGACTGATAAATTATAATCGTCGAACCGCTAAATCACTAATAAAGGCTGCGGTGCCCATAAAAAGGCGCCGCAGCCCGTGTCATTTTATTAAGAAGCGTTAAGAAATAGCAAATCTCAGCAAAGGAGGCCCGAAAATGGCTTTTTTGAAAAAAAAGCAGAATGAGGACCGGATTGAAGCAAAGCTCAATGCAGATGGCAGTGTTGATGTAAACGAGGTCATGCGTAAATATGACCGTGAAAGCAACACACGCATCTGGGAAGGCACTCCCAAGATAATTGTTCGCTGCATCCTTGCCCTGTTCTCCCTTTTCTGCATCTATGTTACCCTCTGGGGCAACTTCCTCGAGCAAACCCGTCTCACAAGCTTTGTGGGCTTTATTATAATCATCGGCTACCTGAGCTATCCTGCAACCAAGAAAAAAGTGAAGGTAAACTCTCTCCCGTGGTATGACATAGTGCTGATGGTGCTTGGCGCCGCTGCATTCTTTTACTATGCCTTCAACGCCATGGACATAGTAAAGATGAGCTATGGCGGAGTTGCCAAGAACCCCGTGATGCTTGTCATTGCTGTTGTCGGACTTGTCTCCGTTGTGGAGCTGTGCCGAAGAAGCGTGGGCTTGCCCATACTCTGCGTGGCCGCATTCTTTGTTCTCTATGCCTTTATAGGCAAGAACCTTTCTGTGCAGCGCGTTCTCTATGAGCTGTTTTATGGAGAAAACGGAGTTCTCACAACTCCTGTCAATGTCTGCAGCAAGTACATAGTTGTGTTTATTATCTTCGGTGCGTTCCTCGAGAAAACCGGAATTGCAGAATACTTCATTAGCCTTGCAAACAGCCTGTTCGGCACAGCTGCCGGCGGACCTGCAAAGGTTGCAGTTGTCTCCTCCGCTCTTTGCGGCATGGTATCCGGTTCCTCTGTTGGCAACACCGTCACCACCGGCTCTGTAACCATTCCCATGATGAAAAAGAATGGTTATAAGCCCGAGTTTGCCGGAGCCGTTGAAGCTGCGGCTTCCACCGGCGGGCAGATAATGCCTCCTATCATGGGCGCCGCAGCCTTCCTAATGGCGGACTATGTTGGCGTGCCTTACTCCAATATTATAGTCAAGGCAATCCTACCGGCTATTCTTTACTTCCTGGGTATCTTTATAGCTGTTCATCTTGAAGCCAAGAAGCTTGGGCTTAAAGGCATTTCCCGTGAGTACCTGCCCAGAATGGCTCAGCTTATCAAGCGCAGCTACCTGCTGATTCCCCTTATCCTCCTTGTATGGCTGGTCAGCAGCGGCGCCAGAACCATGGCCTTCTCCGCAGCGGTTTCCATCCTTGCAGCTATTGCTGTTTGCTTTATTGCCAAGGAAAACCGTCAGGGCGGCAGGGGTGTTCTGAAAACACTGGGCAGACTGTTTGAAGCCCTTGAATCCGGTGCAAAAAGCGCAATCTCTGTTGGCGTGGCCTGCGCTGTTGCGGGAATAATAACCGGCTGTATCACCGTTACCGGTCTGGCATCCGTTATTATCAACGCCATAGTTCAGATGGCGGCAGGTAAGCCCTTTATTGCCCTGTTCTTCACCATGCTTTGCTGCATAATTCTGGGTATGGGCGTTCCCACCACCGCAAACTACTGCATCATGGCATCTACCTGCGCCCCCATCCTTACCAGTGTGGGCATTGATCCCATGGCTGCCCACTTCTTCGTATTCTACTTTGGTATTGTTGCCGACATTACCCCTCCTGTGGCACTTGCCGCCTATGCCGGCAGCGCCATTGCCGGAGCAAACCCCATGAAGACGGGACTGAATGCCACCCGTCTGGCGATTGCGGCATTTATAGTACCCTATGTTTTCGCAATGAACCCCGCCATGCTCTTTATTGATACCGGAGTTTGGGAGGTTATTCAGATAACAGTAACTTCCATTATCGGCATATTCGGAGTCGCGGCCGGTCTCAGCGGCTTCCTTGGAAAGCCGCTCCACTGGATCCTGCGCATCGTTGCAATAGGCGGTGGTCTGCTGCTTATCATTCCGGGCGGCGTTACGGACATTATGGGTCTTGTGATCATTCTGGCCATCTTTGTATACCAGTATCTTGTCAAAGGAAAAAAGGCTGCCGCATAAAATAGAAAACCTGCATTCTCCCTGTCGCGTTCAGGCGTGGCAGGGAGTTTTATTTTTGGGGCTTTGCTGCGGCTTCTCCGAGCTGCGGCGAACTGCAGAGCAATGAAAAAACATTTCGACGCACATCGACAGAATCGACGCAAAATGACTGTTATCAAGCTGAAAAGAGGGCAAATATGTCGAAAAAAGCAGTTGGAAATAATATTTTATGTCGAATTATGTAAACAAAAAGTGCTGTGCTGATAGGCTGTGTTTTATTGCAAAAAGGCTGAGTATATGGTAAATTATTCTTAAATCAACGGTGTTTCCACGAAAAACATAAAGTGCAGGCCGTGAGTTAAATTCAATTTGGAGGAAACATTATGGAAACTAAGATACGGGTAATGATCGCCGACAGCGGTGAAGAGTTCAGACTTCTGATGGCGGATACCCTTGCTCAGGAAAAGGATATAGAGGTTGTTGCGGCTGTGGGAGACGGACTTGAGGCGCTGGCTATGGCTGAGGAGAGAAGACCCGAGGTGCTGCTTATGGATCTGGTTCTGCCAAAGGTGGATGGCTTTGGCGTTATGGAGCGTCTTTCCGAAAGCGGACATGCCCCAGTGATCATGGTGGTGTCCGCTTTTTATAACGAGAGTATGGTGTCGCGCTGTGCCGAGAGGGGAGCATATTACTTTATTCCCAAGCCCTGTGATGTGTCTGAGCTTATAAGACATATCCGTGAGGCCGCAGCTCCCCGCAGAGCCGCAATGCCGGCTATTGTTCCTGCTGCTCAGTCTGAGAGCAATCTTGAGGCTACTGTAACCGAGATCATTCACGAGATCGGTGTACCTGCCCATATTAAGGGCTATCAATATCTCCGGGAGGCGATTATCATTACCATTAACGATATGGATGTGATAAATGCGGTGACGAAGGTCCTATATCCCACTGTGGCCAAGAAATACGCAACTACCCCCAGCCGCGTGGAGCGTGCTATCCGTCATGCAATAGAGGTGGCATGGGACAGGGGAGACCTTGACACCCTCCAGCGCTTTTTCGGGTATACGGTGAGCAATATAAAAGGCAAGCCTACAAACAGCGAGTTTATTGCTATGATAGCCGATCGCCTGAGCCTGCAGTTGAAGAGGGCCTGAGTACACGTAGGGCAGCCCATGGCCGGACCCCGGCGCGCCAGCGGTACGCTCAGGATTTTGCGCTGCACGCCGGCGAATACGCATATGTTTTAATGCGCATCCGTAGGGCGGGGGCTTGCTCCCGCCGCGCGGTACGCGACCTGTAACTCCCTACAATCCCGGGCGAATTCACGAAGGGTAAAATCCACCACCCGTAGGGCAGCACATGGCGAACCCCGGCGCGCCGCTTGATGTGCACATGGATTTCGCTGCTGCTTTTGGTGAATGAGAATACGGATTGCCGCGTCACCTTGCTCCTCTCAATGACCGGTTTGGTTTCGTTTGGAAAACATCGATTCCACATCTCGCAGGGCAGCCGCTTCGTAGGGGCCGGACACCGGCCGGCCCGTGGAGCGCAGACCGGGTACTTCCATCGCACACCGGCGAATTAATATATGCAAAAATCCCACAGCCTGCTCTATGGCATGGCTGTGGTATTTTTAGGTTCACTTAAGCTACCTTATCAATAGCCCAGCTCCTCGTTTATAAGCACAACTTCCGTGTCCATGCCCCTCATGGGAGCCCAGTGGACAAGAAGGGCGTTGCAGATGCGATCTGCGCTGTGGCAGTCGTGGCACTTGCCGTCGGCGCGGCAGGGCGTATTCAGATTAAGTCTGGCGCAGTTGGGGGGAGCGGCCTGATTTCTGGCGCGGTCAATGGCAGTGGCAAAATCCGGGCAGATCTTGTTGACACCGGCTACGATATAAAGCCTCTTGTCGCCGTAAACCTGGGCAGCCAGACGGTTGCCCCGCCCGTCGATATTTAGTATCTCGCCATCCTCAGTTATAGCGTTTGCGCTGCTTATGTAAACCTCTGCGGCATTTGCCTTGGCAATGGTCTCAGCGCCGGGAACATGACCATGACTATAAACGGTGTTCTCGGCGGAGAGAGCCTCGTAAAGCCCAAGCTGACCGGCGGTGACGCTGCCGCCTATGCCAACGCTGCAGCCCTTGATGTTCTCGCAGAGATAAGCTCTTGCCCCGTCTCCGCTTTCGTGAAAGCTTACCTTAAATCCGCGCTTTTCAAGGTTTTTGATTGTTTTTTCAATACTCATAGAAGGAACCTCCTTGTTACTTGTGTTTCCATTATACAATTGATTTGACCAAATGCAAAAAGTATTTTAATGAGCAAGTAAAATTCTTGCATTTTTCCCATCCGATGGTAAAATAAAGACACAACATATTTGAAAGGATGATTTCCCATGCAGGAAGTTTATGAGTTTCTGAAGAAATGCGGCACTTATTACCTCGCCACCGTGGAGGGTGACCAGCCCCGCGTTCGCCCTTTCGGCACCATTGATCTGTTTGAGGGCAAGCTTTATGTCCAGACCGGCAAATCCAAGCCCTGCTTTGCCCAGATGAACGGTGCGAAGGTGGAGCTCTGCGCCTTTGACGGCGGACAGTGGCTCCGCGTTGCCGCAACTCTGGTGGACGATGACCGCTATGAGCCCAAGGCACATATGCTGGATAACTACCCCCACCGGAAGAGAATGTGCGATGCCGCCGACGCCAACACCGCGGTTCTCTATCTGAAGGATGCCCCCGCCACCTTCTCCAGCTTCACCGCAGCTCCCAGAACCGTTCAGTTCTGAGATTAATAAAAAACATAGCCCCTCTCCCGAAGGAGAGGGGCTTGACAGTTTAAAGCCTTCCACTTGAGGGGAAGACATTGGGCGCAGCAGTTACTCTGTAAAATGCCTGTGGGCGTTTATGTGGTCTATGCAGAAGCAGTGGTAGCCTGCACAACGGGAACAGTAACGGAATTCAAGCTCCGGGTCGGAGGCGTCGGTACGCCCGCAGACCTCGCAGCGGCGGGTGTAGTCCTTAAGCTTGTTTTCATAGTTGATGCGGTGCATTTCCCGCTTGAAGTTCACGGCTGCTCTGCGTTTTTCCCGGCTTTGGGGGCGGAAAAAGCTCAAAAGCTCTTCGCCGCAGAGGAGGAAATAATTGAGTATGGCAACAACGGGGAGCAGGTTAAGAGGACTGAATGGAGGCATGAGAGCGGATACGGCAAAGTAAACCGCGTCCACTATAGCCATCCATTTGATCTTGATAGGTATGGCGAAGAAAAGCATCACACGGGTGTCGGGGAAAAGAGTGGCCAGGGAGAAGAACATGGAGAGATAGATAAACTGGGCATTGATGGGATAGCTGATACCGGTGATGAAATAGAGAATAAAACCGTAGACAGCGTTAAAAAGGATGCCCGAGAAGAAGAAAATGTTGAAGCGTGTTATGCCCCAATGGTCCTCAAGAGCCTTTCCGATGAGATAGTAAAAATAGAAAAACAAAAGGGCCAATACACTGTAGGAGCGGGGGATAAAGACGAAAGTGATAAGCCTCCATACCTGTCCCCTGAGTATGTCAGCGGCGGAGAAGGTCAAAAGTCCTGCCAGCGTGCCTGTGGTGTCCATCATGCTGAAAAGCCATACCGCTACATTGCCTGCCACCACATAGAGCATAAGATTGGGTATGCCAAATCGGGGGTGCTTATAGCAGAACAGGGCGATTTTCTTACTGAGCCACTTCAATGATATCAACTCCCATTCATCAGATTCTTCTTAAACTATACCCTTTTTTTGACCAAATGTCTATGTACAAATTGAAAATTATACTGAAGGCCCTGAAAAATCAAGGCTTTCTTGTTGACATACGAAAAAATACACTATATAATATACCGTCGTCATTTATCGAGAACGGGCGAGAGGATCAGCTCTGTGACCCCGTGCCAACCTGCAGCAAGGCTGTAAGGTGGTCCTGCTGATAGCGATAAAGGGGTGAGATGATATGCGCGCTTAGCAGTCGCCTCTCTTGCATCGCAAGGGGCGCTTTTTTTATGTATATTTAGGCTTTGATGCCAAAATTATACTTTATCAGAACATAATTTCGTGTTAAAATAATTTGTTGAAGAAAGAATAATGAGGTAATTACAATGAGCGAAAAAAGAAAGAACAGAGTTTTCACTTCCGAGTCCGTAACCGAGGGTCATCCCGATAAAATCTGCGACCAGATCTCCGATGCAGTCCTCGATGCTATACTCTCTGCTGACCCCGCCGCCCGTGTGGCCTGCGAGACCACCGTTACCACCGGCCTTGTCCATATTATGGGCGAGATAACCACCTCCTGCTATGTGGACATCCCTAAGCTTGTCCGTGAGGTTGTCCGTGACATCGGCTATGACCGCGCCAAGTACGGCTTTGACTGCGACACCTGCGCTGTCCTCACTTCCATCGACGAGCAGAGCGCCGACATTGCCATGGGCGTTGATAAGAGCCTCGAGGCTAAAGAGTCCGGCAGCGAGGAACTTGACCACGGCGCCGGCGACCAGGGCATGATGTCCGGCTACGCCTGCGATGAGACCGAGGAGCTTATGCACCTGCCCATCTCTCTGGCCCAGAGACTGGCAAGACAGCTCACCGCCATCCGCAAGGAGAGCAAGGTTGACTATCTGCGTCCCGACGGCAAGACTCA
>JAZNZM010000014.1:0-3118 GCA_045594965.1 Oscillospiraceae bacterium
CATGTTCATGGACTGGGCAAAGGAGGTCGTTGCCATGGGCGGCACCGTATCCGCCGAGCACGGCACCGGCAAGAACAAGGCCGCATTTTTGCCCATTTTGTACGGTGAAAAGGGCGTTCGGGAAATGGCCAACCTGAAACGCTGCTTCGTCCCCGGATGCATTCTGCGCGCAGGGAATCTGTTCCCCGTGGAATATGTAAAATGATGAAAAAGAAGGATTCGCCCGAATCCTTCTTTTTACGTTATAAGGTTTCTCTGCATCGCACCGAGCATCCATGGCTCGCGCTCTGCGGAGGAGAAGCTCACTCCACCGAAAACCCATGATAAATATAGGCTGAGTTTGTTTGCTCCGAGTCAGTGAATACGCTAATATAGATGCGGTATTCTCCCACCTTCAGACGCCCCACGAAGTATGGTACATCCACCAATATTTCCATGCTCTTTCCGGGAGCCAGTGTGTGAACTGCATCCGTTTTCGAGGCCGGTTTGGTGTGGGAACGGAACACCCATTGGTCATCCAGCAGCCGCTCCAACCTAAAACTAGAGAAGTACAGAGTTTCGTAACCGGAATTGCGGAGCGTGACATAGACCTCGTTCTTTCCTCGCACATAAGAGCAGTCTATGCCAAGCTCGCCCTGAAATAGCTCTCCCTTCGGTTCTGCTGTACGGTACTCTGCCGGGGCCGGCCATACAAACACTATCGCCATCACCAAAAGTATAAGGGGCAGTATCAGCTTTCTAATCACGGTGGCATAACCTCCTTTATTTACTCTGTAAATAAGACGGAAATGCAAGGGAAAAGTTTCCCAATTAGAATTATTTCCTCACTTCAGCAGTGACAAAGGTCCTGCCTTTCCTGCTCTGGCCGCCGATGGAGGCGAGGGTAGCCTTGCCGTGGCCCCGAACGGAGATGATATCCCCGGGCTTGATCTTTTCATCGGGGCGCAGGCACTCGGAGTAATTCAGGCTCACTTCCCCGGCGGAGACCATTGCCGCGGCGGTGGTGCGGCTTAAGTTGAACATACCTGCCGCCACTGCGTCAAGGCGCAGGCTCATGACGGAAAAGGTGACCTCCTTTATCTCGAATCTGGGCTTGGGAGCATCACGCAGGGCAATCTCCTTTGTCTTCACTCCGTAGCGCCCCACCTTGTCGAGGCTTGCCAGAAGATGCTCCGCAACGCTCTGCAGGCAGAAGATGTGGGCTTCGCCGCCCTCCACCATTATATCTCCCAGCCATTCCCTCTTGATTCCGAGCCCCAGCACAGCTCCCATATAGTCACGGTGTCCCGGCTGACCGAAGCCGGCGCTGATTCGGACGCAGCGGATATACTCGCTCTCATCGAAGTCCTCTTCCTCCATATAAAATGGCAGGAAGAAGGCCGCGTTGCGTTCCGTACCCTCCACGCCGCCCCTAAGGACCATGCGGCAGTCAGCTGTGTGGGCAGCCCATTTTTCAAGGGCATACTGCTCGGCAGGGGTCAGAAAGAGACTGTTTGTCACGGAGCAGGTCCGCTCGCAGCGCTCACGCAAATCTTCAAAGCGCTTTATAAGCTCATCAGACACCGTTGCCACCACCTTCAAGGTTTTATCGTATTGGCGAAAACGCCATTTAGCTCCCTCTGACGAGGGAGCTGTCAGCGCATGCTGACTGAGGGAGAAACTGCTGCAATACGCTTATTCATCAACGGCTTAACAATCGTTTCCGCCTGAATCTCTCTCCCTCCGCCCCTGCGGGGCACCTCCCTCATCAGAGGGAGGCATACAGTACTCGCCGCCAAATCCATCAGACACTGTTGCCGCCCCCCTCAAAATTGATAGGGCTCATGTGGCTCCTGTTGCCGGACTTCTTCATGATCTCGCTTATCTGCATATACACCCAGTCCACCTCATTTTCAAACTCAGAGGCAGAAGTGCGCAGAACACCGCTGCGCATGGCAGAGACGCGGATAAGATTGTCCGAGGTAATGACACGGACATTGTAGTTTTTGCCTATATCATGGCTGAGCTTTTCGATATATGCATCGGCAGTCTCGCCGTCGGCTGTGTAGACCACATGGATATGGTGGTAGTCAAACTTGCTGCCCGGATTGCCGGGGATCTTATACGCATCGAACACCAGCACAAGCTCTCCCCCGGTGAAGCCACGGTAGTTGGAGAGTATGTCCATAAGGCGGTGTCGGGCCAGATCCAGACTGTCGGCAGCCAGTTCCTTCAGATCCTCCCATGAGTGGATGACATTATAGCCGTCCACGATGAGAAACTCCTTTTTCTGCGCAGTGGGCGCACTCTTATAGCTTCCTGTGTTTGTATTTTTCGCAGCGGAATACTGAGGGCGGCGGATGGGGCCAAACTCCCTTACCATGATGGCCTCCAGTTCCTTGTCGTCTATACTGAGATTGCGCATATTCACCCTTGGGCGCACTTCTGCCTGTGCCTCCGGCTTGCCGTAGAGGGTATCCACATGCATATAGTTTCTGACCTCGTTCCACTTCACATTGAAGCCTGCGCCGTGGGCACAGAATACGGAATCGGGAGTGTTTTCAAGGTCGCCTTCAGGGTCATAGCCAAACTGCTCTATGACCTCGGAGACATTGTGGCAGGGCTTATAGCCCTCAAGGCGGAAGCTGAGCCTTCCTCTGCCCCCTGTATAGGCGGCAAGGGTGGAGGCGTAGCCCGACATTTCCGAAACAGGAGCACTGCCCTCCAGCACCAGCATCTCCCCTGCCTCTGTCGGGGATTCAAAGCTGCCGTACATGGCACGGATATCGCTTATGGCGCGGCCTATCTGGGCCGCAGGCAGCTCTATACGGAAAGCGTACCATGGCTCCAGCAGCACGCTCTCGGCACACATGAGGCCCTGACGTACAGCGCGGTAGGTGGCCTGACGGAAGTCGCCGCCCTCGGTATGCTTAAGGTGGGCTCTGCCGCCGATGAGGCTTATTTTCATATCCGTAATGGGAGAGCCTGTGAGGACTCCAAGATGCTGTTTTTCCTCAAGATGGGTCAGAATAAGCCTCTGCCAGTTTATATCCAGCACATCCTGATGGCAGCGTGACTCGAACTGCAGTCCGCTGCCCTCAGGCAGAGGCTCCAGCGCCAGATGGCACTCAGCATAGTG
>JAZNZM010000015.1:0-3534 GCA_045594965.1 Oscillospiraceae bacterium
GAACTTCAAAAAGTTCAAAAAACTTATGATTTAATCATTAAGAGGGGCCTTTGCCCCCTTAATAATCCCCCGCTGCTCTATTTCTTTTCTGCGCAGCATAGGTTTTTCGACAGTCTCAAGAAAGAAGGTACCTTCGGGTATCGTCTTTTTTTATTATATAATATAATTGTGGGGACATACCGCAGCTGTATATGGCAGGGCTATTGCATTATTCCCCATTCATACTTCAGCTCCAATATTCGTCTGACACTGTCATTGATGCGCTCCTCGGGCACGTTTTCCATAATTGTCTCAGCAGCGGCAAAGGGATCGGAGGGGGCAAGTATCATGTCGCAGCCGGCCATGATTGCCGCAGCTGCGGCCTCATCCTCCGGCAGCTCTCCCAGCCCCTCCATGGTAAATGCGTCTGTGATGATAAGTCCCTCAAAGCCCAGCTCTTCCCGAAGCAAGGAAACAAGCCTTTCGCTGAGCGTTGCCGGATTATCGGGGTCAATTTCAGTGGCCACGATATGTCCCACCATGACCACCTCCGCTCCTGCCGCTATGCCCGAGGCAAAGGGGAGAAATTCGCATTCCCGCATTTCCTCCAGCGTTTTATCCGTGTGGGCAGTGAAATAGTGGCTGTCCTCGTTGGTGTCTCCATGGCCGGGGAAGTGCTTGAGAACGCTGATAACTCCTCCCGAATGGAAGCCGCTCACAGCGGCGGATACAAGGGAGGCGGCCTCCACCGGATCTCTGCTGTAGGCTCTGCGGCCAATAACTGTATTGTTCCAGTTGGTCCAGACATCGGCCACGGGCGCAAAGTCCATATTGAAGCCGAAGGAGGCGATGTCCTTTGCTATGGTCTGGGCGTTGAGAAAGGCTCCGGCGCGGCCCTCACTGCGATATTCATACATTGGCTCAAAATCCGTGGTTACTCCAAGGGCATAGCTGAGCCGCGCAACCTTGCCGCCCTCCTCATCCAAGCCCAGAAAAGGACCTGCCTCTGCGGAGGCAATGGCCTCCATCATGGAGCGGGTTTCCTCCTCGGAGGGGAAGTTCTCCGAAACAAAGACTATGCCCCCGGCAGGATGCTCCTTCAGGGCATCGGCCCATACCCCGGCATCGGTGCAGCATTTTTCGCCGCTTAAGTGCTCCGGGTAGACATACAGCAGCTGCCATACCTTTTCCTCAAGGCTCATGGACAGGAGCTTCGCGTCAAGGACTCCGAGAGGCTGAGGAGAGGGGCTTGGCTCCGGCTTGTGAGTGGGCTGCGGAGTGCTTTGGGGGCTGTCTGCATGGGCGGAGCAGCCTGACAGGAGGAGGCTGAGGGCAAATATGATAATAATTAAGCTTTTTTTCATGATTTATCTCCGGGGCATTTGCCTATGTGATGCATTTATAGTATAATCTATAGACCAGCCATGTTTGGATTATACAGCTCAGTTTAAAATAAGAATACAAACTTTTTGTATCAAGAGGTTTATATATGGAAAAGCTGCATCTTGTATTCCCCATAGCCCTTCTGGCATTCATCGTGCTCTTCTTTTACGATTGGGCCTCCTGCCGAAAAAATGCTCCGGTGAGCCTCGGAGCTGATGAGGGCAGAAAAATGGGTATTGGGGACAGTGCCATTATTATCGTCATAAGCGCCCTCTATGCCCTGACAAGTCTCCTCAACCTGGGTTCGCTGAACTCACCCCAGAGCTTCTGCCGCTTCGGAGGCTGGGGAGAATATGCCCAGGCAGAGCTTACCGAGCCTGAGGCCATAGGCTCCGCGGCCCTATTCACGGGCATACACACAGGCAGCTACTTCCTCCAGATATCCTCCGACGGGGAGAACTGGGAGGATGTTGCCACTGTGGAGCAGTCCTATGCGGAGCTTTTCCGCTGGAAGCGGGTGGAGCTGTATGAATATGCCGATTCCGAAACACGCTTTTTCCGCATTATTGCCGACAGCAAGCTGTGGCTGGGCGAGGTGATGCTCTATGACCTTGACGGACGGCCCATTGATTCTGTCAGCTGCAGCGGCGGCAGCGCCCCTCTCTTTGATGAGCCGGGCACGGTGCCGGAGAAAAGCTCCTATCTCAACAGCAGCTACTTTGACGAGATATACCATGTGCGCACCGCCTACGAGCACATGGAGGCTCAGGAACCCTATGAGATAAGCCATCCCCCTCTTGGCAAGCTTATCATTGCCATAGGCATAAGCATTTTCGGTCTGAACCCCTTCGGCTGGCGCTTTATGGGCACCTTTGTGGGCATACTGATGCTGCCCCTCATCTATATTCTTGTAAAGCGTATGTTCGGCGGCAGAGCCGTGCCCGCCGCGGTGAGCTTCCTTATGGCAACGGACTTCATGCACTTTGCCCAGACCCGTATAGCCACCATAGACTCCTACTCGGTTTTCTTCATCCTCCTCATGTACCTTTTCATGTATGTTTACCTCCAAAGCGACAGAAAAGGCAGGGGCTGGATGCTGCCCCTTGGGCTCAGCGGCCTCAGCTTCGGTCTGGGCGCTGCCAGCAAATGGACCTGCATCTACGCGGGAGCGGGATTGGCCCTTCTATGGCTCTTTGACCGCATTGAGCGTTATTTTGATGGGAGGAAAAAGGGCGGCGTGGAGGAGTATAAGCGGGAGACCCTCAATAATGTACTCTTCTGCCTTGGCAGCTTTGTCCTTGTGCCCTGCATCGTTTATTATCTCAGCTACTGGTGCTACGGCACCGCCAGAGGCATGAGCGGCATATCCATGCTTTTCAGTCGGGAGTATCTGGACATAGTTCTGGAAAACCAGAAATATATGCTGTCCTACCACTCCGGAGTAAACGCCACCCATCCCTATTCCTCCCGCTGGTGGCAGTGGCTTCTGAACCTTCGCCCCATACTCTACTATCTGGATTACGGCTACGACGGAACGAAGTCCACTATCGGGGCCATGATGAATCCCCTTGTCTGCTGGGCAGGTCTTGGGGCGATGACAGTTATGGCAAAGCTCTGGATAAAGGACAGGGACAAAACCGCCCGTTTCATCTTCCTCGGCTATCTGGCTCAGCTGCTGCCCTGGGTTTTCGTCAGCCGCATCACCTTTGCCTACCACTACTTTCCTGCCTCGGTCTTTCTGCTGCTGGCTCTGGGACATATTCTGGACGGCATACGCCGCAATAATCCCGCATGGAAGCGCAGCTTTATATCCCTCTGTGCTGTGAGCCTTGTGCTTTTCGCTGCCTTCTATCCTGTGCTCAGCGGCGCGGATGTGTCGAGGGAGTTCGCGGACCAATTTTTAGGTTGGTTTGACTCCTGGCCTTTTTAGTATAGGCGCACGGCGAACAAATCTGAATTTGACAGTTACTTAAAGGAGATAATATGTTTTTAGCCGATTATCATGTTCACTGCGATGTTTCTCAGGACTCCAAAGCCACCATGTATGAAATGGTGGAGGCGGAGGCGAAAATGGGAATGGAGCAGATATGCTTCACAAACCACTGTGATATGTGCGACTGGCGCACATATAAATTCAATCCCCTTTGCCTGAGCCGGGTGGAAGATACTATG
>JAZNZM010000016.1:0-13777 GCA_045594965.1 Oscillospiraceae bacterium
TGCTCCAAAGGGCGCCAGAGAGTAGATGACGGAGTTCATCATAGCATTGGGATTGAGCATGGCGAGAGGGCCGAAGGCTGCGTACTTCTGAGGCAGCACCTTCTGGAACAAAAACCAGCTGGGGTCGCGGAGGAAGTCGTCAAACTCCTCGTCCTTCAGAAACTGCTTGTCTATGTACTGATAGGGAACATCGTCCCCCAGATTATAGAGCTTTCCGGGGAAGCGGCAGCAGGTGGACACCGCCCTCTCCATGGCAGGAGAGGGAAAAACGGTGGGCAGATTTATAAGGTCAGGCTCGAAGCGGTCCAGAACCGCATCCAGAGCGCTGTCAAGTGTGGACACATCCCGCATGCTCTCGCCGAAGGAAACTCCATAGTTAAGCTGGAAGAAGTTATTGAAAGTGGGGATAAAGGGCACACGATCGGGTTCACGAAGGGAAACGGCGGTCTGAACTCTCATTCCGCGCTGGGCAATGGGTGGCATAAAGTCCATATTTTTTCTCCCTGCTTATTTTTGGTTTTTATATCTCTATTGCTGCCAGATATGCTGTTCTGGTGGCCTGGTCCACCTTGCCGGGAGCGATGGCATCACCGATAACGACCACGGGAATATCGCCGGCAGCCGCCTTCAGTGCTTCCACACTTCTGCTCTTCATGCCGAGAGCATAGAGCACTGTGTCGGCCTCAAGGGTCTTTTCCTCTCCGGAGGGCAGAGCCACACGGACGAAGTTTTCGCCTATCTCAAGGCAGCGGGTGTTTTCCAGCAAAGTCATGTTCTCCTTGTCCATCTCACGGGCAAGGGCCTCTCTGTACATGCCGTAGGCCTCGTTTGCCACACGGGGCAGCAGCTCCACAACGGTGACCTCGTGGCCGCTCTTTGCAAGGAAGAGTCCCTGCTCGGCGCCGATAAGACCGCCGCCCACCATGATGACCCGCTTGCCGGGAGTCACATTGCCTCTGTAGGCCTCAAGGGACTGATGGGCCTTTTCAAGGCCGGGGATGGGAGGAGCCACGGGATAAGCGCCGGTGGCGATAATGATGTGCTCGTAAGAGCCGGCCTTTATGAACTCAGCGTCCACCTCGGTATTCAGCTTCACATCGATATCGCGCTTGCCCACCTCGCGGATAAGGAGGTTTTTGAAGTTTCTCAGGTCGGGCTTGTCGGTATCGGTGTCGGTGAAGAAGAGCATTCCTCCAAGGAAGCCATCCTTTTCGCAGAGAGTGACCTTGTGACCGCGGTCAGCAGCTCTTATAGCTGCCTCCATACCTGCGGGGCCGCCGCCGACTATGAGAACCTTCTTGAGAGCCTTGGGAGCAGGCAGCTCATAGTGGTCGAAGGGCAGGTTTGCCAGAGGATTGATGGTGCAGGCCCCCACCACCTTGGAAAGCTCAACGCTGGTGAAGGGCAGGTCGGTGTAGCCCTCCTCCGGAGAGCCGGGGAAGCACTTGAAGCAGCGCAGGCAGCGGCGGATAGAGTCCTCCTGACCGTTCTTGGCCTTGTTGGCAAGGTCGGGGTCTGCAAGGCTCTGGCGGCCCAGAACTATGTAGTCGGCCTCACCGTTGGCGATTATCTCCTCCATCTGCTCGGGGTCATTGATACCGCCCACAACGCCGATGGGCAGAGATGTGTACTGCTTCACTATCTTGGAAATGGAACGGTTGCAGCCGTGGGGCACGAACATGGAGGAAAACTGGTGGGTGGCAATGGCGTCATAATAGATACCTGCGGAGACCTGAACGGAGTCCACGATGCCCTCGATCATGCGGCAGAACATGCCGGTCTCCTCGGGGGTAACGCCGCCCTCATAGCCGTCATCGCCGGTAATACGAAGCTCAATGATAAAATCGGGACCCATGGCGTCACGCATGGCCTGAAGAATCATAATGGGGAAGCGTGCGCGGTTTTCAAGACTTCCACCGTAAGCATCGGTGCGCTTATTGTAGGTGGGGCTGAGGAACTGGGTGAAGAGGAAGCCGTGACCGCCGTGGATAATGGTTCCGTCATAGCCCGCGGCCTCAAGGAACTTGCAGCCGATGACAAAGTCATTGGCTATGCGCTTCATATCGTCCTCGTTCATGGCGCGGACATGTACACCGTTGGGACGAACCTCGTCATTGGGACCGATGGCCTCTTCATTGGGGCCGAAGGGCATCTTTTCTGCGCCGGGATGGCTCAACTCGCAGATGGCGATGGCGCCGTGCTTGTGGATGCGGCGGGCATACTCGCCAACTCTGTCAACGGCATAGCCCTCGGTCTGGGAGAAGTCCACGGGAGGCAGGGGAATGCGGACAGCGTCGCGGAAGTTAACATCGATTTCGCCTACTGCCACACAGGCGTCGCCGCCGCGGGCTATGCTCTCAAGCTTGCGGAAGGACTTGTCCGCAGCATCGGGGTCAAGGGCGATGAGGCCGAAAGCCATGGGCGCACTCTCGATACGGTTTTTGAAGGTATACTTATTGTTGATTTTAAGAGGCTGAAACAGGTGGGGATACTTGCACATAGAGCAATGCTCCTTTCCGAATTTTAATTAGTCTAAACAATAACAATATATTTCCTTTGCTCTGCTCAGTCAAGAAGTTCCTTTGCAACAGTATAGTTGAAAACAGGGCCTTCAAGGCAGACATAGGTCTCGTTTATCTTGCAGTGGCCGCACTTGCCCACAGCGCAGGACATTTTGCGCTCGAAGGACACCCAGATTTTATCCTCCTTTGCCCCATGCTTCAGGCATTCAAGAGCGGCAAAATGCATCATCACGGGAGGTCCGACAATCACAACATTATAGTCCTCAAAGCTCTCAAATGGGATCTTGCCTATATGGGCGGTTACCATGCCGGTCTCAAAGCCGGGGGCAGAGCTGTTGTCCAGAGTTTTTACGGTGTTGAAGCTTCCGGCGAACTTCTCAAGCTCCTCGGTGAAGAGGACGCAGTTGATGTCCTTGAAGCCGGCGATAAGATGCACTGAGCCTATCTCATCCCGGTGCTCATAGAAGTAGTTGAGGGTGGTCTTCACGGGGGCCATACCTGTACCGCCGCAGATTACCACAAGGTCCTTGCCTTTGAAGCTCTCAACAGGAAAAGGCTTGCCGTAAGGGCCGCGCATGAAAAGCATATCTCCGGGATTAAGTCCGAATATACCCTCGGTAAGACGGCCTATCTTGCGGATGGTAAACTCCACATAGCCCTCTCCCCTGCCGCTGACGGATATGGGGGCTTCGCCTATCTTGGGAATGGAAAGCTGGAAAAACTGGCCGTGGTCGGTCTCGCCCTCATACTCCACACGGAAGGTGTATTCGGCTTTGGTCTCCTTCAGGACGCTTATTATCCTGTGGGGAGTGGGCAGCATTATATTGTTCATTTATGCTTCCTCCTTTTCCAGAGCTTCGGCAAAGCCGTTTACGGTGTCCAGAAAATCTATGCCCTTGGGGCAGCGGTCAATGCAGCGGCCGCAGCCAACGCACATATGCCCCTCACCGAAACGGAGATTATAGTCAAACATCTTGTGGAGCAGCTTAAAGCGCATATTGGCGCCCTGAGTTTTTCTGGCAAGTCCCCCTCCGGCTGTCTCCGTGAAGTTTCGGAGCATACAGCCCGACCAGACACGGCGGCGCTCGCCGCTGAGGCTCTGCTCATCATAGATAATGTCCACGGTGTCGAAGCAGGAGCAGCCGGGGCAGACGGTGTTGCAGCCGCCGCAGGCTATGCACTCATCATCAAACTGCTTCCAGTAGTCCATGGCGCAGATGTCCCTGAGCTGGCTGCGCTCTATCTTGGGTACATTAACCTTGCGGGGATTTTCCTTTACAAACTCAGGAGCAAACTCGATGGGCACCTCGTCGGTGAAATAGCCCAGAAGCTCCTCGTCGCAGATCTCCATAAGAGCGCAGATATCATCTATGCGCATGGCGGCAGCATAGTCGGAGACCACATTGCTTCCCATTCCTGCGCAGAAGCAGTTATCAAAGCTCTCTCTGCACTCCAGAAGGACTATCTTCATTTTTTCTCTCACACGGGCATAGTAGGAATCTGGCTGGCCGTTATGGAGAAAGATGTTGTCAAGATGCTTAATGGCATTTATGTCGCAGGCACGGCAGATAATGATTATGCCCTTATCGTCTGCCACAGGCTCCTCGGAGCACTCCTCCCCTTCAAAGCGGAAGAGGGTCTGGCTCACGGGGTAGAAGCACTCCTTGGGAGAGAAATGGGATTTTTCCTTGTAGACAATGTCCGTCAGAGTCTTTATCTCTCCGTAGCGGATGAGGTCGCGGCCCTTGGGTCCGCGTTTGGGGAAGCGCATGGGAGCATACACGCGGTAATTTTCCTTCAGTCGGGCAAGGATATTGGCAAAGCGCTCGTTTCTCACGGAGAAGCTTTTGGAGGGGAGCACTTTTTCCTCCGCCATAGCCTCAAGAAGTTCTTTTTCCGCGGTTACAAAGCCGAGAGTAAGGCTTCCTATGGCCTTGTAGAAATCCGTTTTGGCATGGTTATCAAGGTCAGCGATGAATTCGGGCAGCCAGCATGCAAGGTGCTTTTCAAAGAAGTCCTTCTGCTCCGCTGCCTCTGCGTTCACGCAGAGATATGCCATAAATTCCAGCTCTGCGGCCAGATGATCCTCCATCATGTCCGCGTCATTTTTTCCAAGACCGCAACGGGCATACCACGCCCTTGCGCTTTCCCAGCTCTCCTGCATGAAAAGGCGCTGCTCCCCGTAGAGAGACTGCACGGGAATGGCAGCGGCTCCGTCGGCCTTGCCTGCTGCCAGAAATGCTCCGGCATAGTCCACTGCCAGTTCTTCTATAACATCGGCTCTTTCTTCAGCCAGATAGGCACGCAGCTTTTCATATCCCTCACCGGGAAGGCCGCTGAGCTTATTCAGCTTTTCAAGAAAGGCTTCGTCCGCTTCCCTTGCGTAGGCACGGGAGAGCAGGCGATACATTGCCGCTCTTCTTTTCATATTTTCTTTGCTTATCATCATTATCTGCGTCCTCCCTTCTTCCATGCGCTGTGCACTATGCAGTCCTGAGGCAGTATGTCCTTCCACTCGTCCCTGCGCAGTATGTAGCGCACAGAGGGTCCGGTGCCCATATCTCTGAGAGAGTGGATGTGGGCAGGGTCGGTCTCTGCCAGAAGTCTGGAAACCTCGCTCTCCGGGTCATCCAGATCGCCGAACATAAGGGCGCTGCCGGAGCAGTTGCGCACGCAGGCAGGCACTCCGCCCTTTTCGCGCTCGGCGGCACAAAGGTCGCACTTATCCGCAACGCGAAGCTCCTTGTTGCTCTTTATGGAGTCATAGGGGCAGGCTCGCATACAGCTGCCGCAGCCCATGCACAGGTCGCGGTCTATCTTTATAATTCCGTCCTCGGGGTCCTTCCAGCAGGCACCCGTGGGACATACCTCCACGCAGGCAGGCTCGCTGCACTGCTGGCACATGGTAGTGAGGAAATACATCTGAAGATTGGGGAAAACTCCGCTGGGGCCTACAGTGCAGACCTTATTGCGTCCTGCACCCAGAGCCACTGTATTCTGGAGCTTGCAGGCCACCTGACAGCCCTTGCAGCCTATGCAGCGGTCGCAGTCTATTACAAAGGCAAGCTTACTCATATTTTACCTCCTCTGTCTTTTTGCTGGGGTTGGGCAGCCATGGACGGAAATCCTGAGGATCCAGCCATACGCCCTCGGGGGCGCCCTCTGCCTTATATACCTTCACCTGAAACGCTCTCAGGGTATAGGTGCCCACCTCGGGGTTATAGGGCGCGGTGACCTTGGTGAGCAGGTTCACGTTCATTTCCTTCCAGCCGTGGGTCTCGGTGTCCAGTGTCTCGGGAGCCCAGAAGCGCTCCATGTATACGGTTCCCGGCTTGATACCCTCGGTGACCTTAACAAGACCTCTGGTTTTGCCGCGGCGGGACTCTATCCATGCCCAGTCGCCCTCCTCAAGGGCATACTTTGCCGCGTCTATGGGGTTCAGCCACATCTCGGGGGCGGGGTACATCTCACGAAGCCATGGCACATTGCGGAGAGTGTTGTGGTGGAAATAGGGAATGCGTCCGCCTGTGTAGGTGAGAGGATACTCGGTGTCGGTCAGAGGACTTTCCACAGGCTCCATGTAGTAGGGCAGAGGCTCATAGTCCACATCCGCAGGTTCAAGGTCTATGGGCATGAAGGGACGGCCCGTGCGGCCCAGAGTTATCATGCTCTCAAGATAAATCTCGCACTTTTTGGTGGGAGTGGGGAAGCCGGTGGGCTTATAGCCGTTTTTGGGGTCGGGCTGCTTATAGACGTAGTAGCTGCGCCACTGTTCCTTGGGCAGATACTCAATAGGAGCCACAGCGCAGAATTCCTTCCAGCTCATGCCAAGACGCTCAACCCAATGGCTGAGGAACTCGTCCATGCTGCTCCAGTAGGGCAGGTCGTGACCCATGTACTCAGCGTCAAAGGCCTTTATCATGGCCTCGTGACCCTTTTCGGCGCAGCGCTTTGCCAGCATGGACCAGAACATGGTCTCGTCCACGGTCTCCCAGAGATGGGTGACGGACTGGCGGGCAACAAGGGTGTTGCAGGTTTCAACCAGCATATCCGTCTCCAGCCATTCCTCGGCGGGAATGAGTATGTCCGCGTAGGCGGAGAAGGAGGTGGGATACATATAAACGTGGACGATGAAGTCCAGCTTGTGTATGGCCTCCTCCCACTTCTTGCTGTCGGCGGTGGCTGCAAGCTTGTTGCCGGAGCGGTCTATCCACATTTTCAGAGGATAGGGCTTTTCCGTGAGAATGGCCTCCAGAATCTTGCCGGGAGAGCCTGCCCACCAGATGCCCAGACCCTTATGCTCCTTGCCGCCCAGACGCTTTTTAAGCTGCTCGGCGGGAAGGCGTCCCAGAGCCGCAGGCACGGGATAGTTTGGCATATCGAAGCAGCCGCTGGTGCGGAAGCGCTGCATCAGTGCACCGGGACGCTCCACATTGCCCATGAGAAGGTCTATGGTGGCAGCTCCCATAGCGGCCTGCACGGAGTTGGGGGTCTGGTCCGTGGCAACGCCTATGGAAAGGCCGCTGGGGAGATTATCTGTGAAAAGGCGAATGGCCTTTTCAATCATGTCGGGATCCAGATCGCATATCTCTCCTGCCTTCCGGAGGGTGTATTCCTCACATCTCTCCCAAAGGAGACGGAAACCGGTCTTGCAAAGGCGGCCGTCCACCGTAAATTCGCCGTCCAGCTCCACATCAAGAGCGTCGTTCCATGGGTACTCAAGGGGCACAGCGCCGCCGCTGAGCTTGTCCCAGACCATGTAGGTATCCTCGTTACCGTGGCGGAGCATCATCTTGCTCTCAGTGTCAACAAGGTAGGGAAGATTGGTCCACTTCATGACGAACTCTGCGTCATAGAGCTTATTTTCAAGTATGTAGCGTATCCAGCTCAGCTGCAGAGCAACATCGGTGCCGGGACGGATGGGCAGCCAGACCTGAGCCTTGGCGGCATCGGGGGTGAAGCGGGGGTCTATGACCACGGTGTTTACGCCCTTCGCCCTCAGGTCCGCCACCATGCCGCCGCCGGATGCGGGGCAGGAATAGGAGGGATCTGTGCCCCAGAGCACCAGAGTTTTAATGGGAGTATCCTCGGGGAAATAGAGCTCAAGGGCATTGGAGTCGGCTATACTGGGGTCCATGCCGCCGTACATCATGGTGTAGGCCAGAACTCTTGGCAGATAACACTGGGCGCAGCCGGGCTCGAACCAGTTGGGAGTGCCGAAAATATTGCAGAAGCGGGCAATGGACCAGATCTCGGGGTTTCCTCCGCCGCCTGTGGAGCAGAAAACGGCCTCGGCACCGTATTTCTCCTTTGTCTCCATGAGCTTGTCGGCAATGGTGTCCAGAGCCTCGTCCCAGGAGATGCGCTTCCACTGACCGCTGCCTCTGGGTCCGACGCGCTTCATTGGATACTTGTTTCTGTTGGGATGGTAAAGGGCCTGAATGCCGCTGAGGCCCTTGGCGCAGAGGCGGCCCTTGCTCATGGGGTCCTGAGGATTGCCCTTAAGGCTGACCACGCGGCCGTTTTTAACTGTGGCAATGGCACCGCAGTTGGCTATGCAGGCGCGGCAGGCGGTTTTCACCTCCCGCACTTCCTCTCCGCAGGGGCAGCCTGCACCGGCCTTCTTCCCCAGCACGCAGCTCTCCTCCTCCCAGCCAAGGGGCAGGGAGGCAAAATAGTCTTTCAGTTGCTTGTCGTTCATTTTGCTCTCCTCCTCATTCTTCATCGCTCTCCGCTCTCTCGGTATCCATGCGTATGGACTCGATATGGCGGCTCATAATGTCCTGTGCCAAAACCTCGTTTTTGTTGGCTATGGCCTCGGTAAGCTCTCTGTGATAGTTCAGAGACTCGTGGTATTTTTCGGGATGGCGTCCATAGGCCTTTTCGTAAAGACCCATGTCCGTTCCCGCTGAGTGCATGATATTCACAAACTGCATATAAAAGCGGTTGTGGGAAGCCGCTGCCACCCGAAGATGGAAAAGATCGTCAAGAGACAGCATCTCGCCGAGAAGCATTTCTCCGGCGATATACCTGGGCACCGCCTCTTCCATAAGGGCAAGAGCCTCCCTTATGGCCTCTATGTCCCCGGGCAGTGCGTTTCTGGCAGCCAGTCTGGCGCTTGTGCCCTCCACCATGCCCCGGGTCTCGAAAAGATCCTCTGCAAGGGATCTGTCCAGCATGGTGCTGGTGCGCAGTATCTGTCCCAGCACATCCATGCTGGACTCGGCTATAAAATTGCCCTCACCGTGGCGCTTTTCAACTATGCCCATAACGGCAAGAGCGCTGATAGCCTCTCTCAGGGGCACACGGGATATTCCAAGGCTCTCCGCAAACTCCCGTTCACCGGGCAGGCGGTCTCCCCGCTTCAGCTCTCCCCTGTCAATGCAGCCAAGGATGTAGTCCACAACCTGCTGGCTGACGCTTTGTTTTTGTATTGGATTTGCCATAAGCACCTCCATGCCCTTAAAATGCTCATTGGTATAGTGGTATTACCACTATACCAATATGGCATCGGATTGTCAATAAAAAAGAAAAAAGCGGTATGAGCAAAGCCACGACCTGCGTCGGCTTTTGTCCCATAACAAAAGTCACCCGCCGGAGGCAATATGAATTCGAAAAAGAAAAAATGGGTTGCCCCTGTGCCTGCGGCCTCCCGCAATGACGGCTGCGGTGAATATCTTTCGCAGGGGTCGATGCCCACATCGACCCGCGGCGGGCCGGCCGGGTGTCCGGCCCCTACAGGGTGCGCGGTTTTCTTTCGTAGGGGACGGGTTTCCCGTCCCGCAAACAGCGGCAGCAAGCGGCCGCCCTACGGAGTGCATCCACCGACCTCCCTCCTCGCAGCCGTAGGGGCGATTCACGAATCGCCCGCATTTGGCGGGAGCAAGTAGGGCAGGCTGACCACAGATGCGCCATTGCCGCCCGCACCAAGCACATTTTGAACCGCTTATTTCCTTTTGGGAATTCTCACCGTAAGCACAAGGTCGCTTTCCGTTTCATCCCGGCTCAGTGTGGCATCTATGCCCCCCTGACGCACAAGGTCAAGGCTGCGGTTAAGGCTGTTCATGAAAACCCTCACATCCTTCATGACGAAAAGGCTCTTGCGGCGCTGGGGCTTCGTATCCGGCGCTTTGGGAGGCACGGCCAGCCGCGCTATGTATTCCTCCGCGGCAGCCACATTCATTCTCTGGTCTATTATAAAGTCCAGAGCCTCCCGCTGCTTCTCCTCTGAGTCAAGCCGGAGGAGGGCACGGGCGTGGCGCTCGGAAAGACCCTCGCTGCGGAGCTTTTCCAGCACAGCGGGTCCAAGGCGCAGTATGCGCAGCTTGTTTGCCACCGCGCTCTGGCTTTTGCCCAAAGCCCTGGCCACCTCCTCCTGGCTGAGGCCGAAAAGCCTTACGAGCTGGCTTATTCCCTCGGCCTCCTCGATAAAATCCAGATCCCGCCTCTGGATATTTTCAATGAGCGCGATAACTCCGGACTTTTCCATATCCACATCCATGATGATGCATGGCACCTCGTAAAGACCGGCCATTTTTGCGGCTCTCAGCCTGCGCTCACCGGCTATAAGCTCGAAGTTCTCTCCCCGTGTGCGGACAGTGAGAGGCTGGAGCACTCCATGCTCCGCTATGGAATCGCGCAGCTCCTCCAGACCCTGGCGGGAAAAGTGTCTGCGGGGCTGCAGCTGACCGGGTAGTATGTCCTCCACAGGTATGTATGCCACTGAGCGCATCAGGCGCTTGCTTGTTATCGAGGGCATAATTTCTGCCTCCTTCTTCGATGGCTTTTGGTTCATACCGGGAATATACACCTTTTGCCGTGCAAATGCCGTCGAAGACGGCAGAAAGACTCCTTTTCCCTTTCCAAGAGAAACATCCAAACCTGTCAGTGCAGCCCATGACTTCTTTAAAACAGAAAATCGGCAGCACCCGAAGGCGCTGCCGACCCGCTGAAAAGAGGAAAAAAATCAGGAGAATATATCACGGATATTTTTATTGTCCTCAATGTTATAGAGGACCATGCCGGTGACATTGCCCTTATCGTCCTTTTTGGGGACAAAGGCAGACACGCGAAGTTTTTTCGCTCCGGTGCCCACACAGGACCCCAGAAGGACATGTACACAGCCGGACCCGGCGGCAGCGTACTCATGCTTGATACCCTTGATGGGCAGAGTGAAGATCTCGTTCTCACCGTAGTGCAGAAGAACGCGGCGGTCAGTGATGTAATACTTGCACTTTTTATAGACATTGCCCTTGTCAATAAGGGGCATACCCGCAACATAGGCCACTACGCCAAGCAGAAGAATAAGCAGCCATACATTGATGGGACTTGTAGCCGTAATGAGTATGTAGGCCACAATAAGAACCACAGCGGCAACTATGCAGCCAAGCCAGCGGGCGGTGAGTCCCTTTCTGTTGTCATCGGTAAGCAGAGGGAAGGCCTCGGGCGCACCCATCCACACAAGCTTTTCGTCCTCAGCCAGTTCCTTCATGACGGAGGCATCAGCGGTAAATTCTCTTGCCATTGAATAAAGCTCCTTTATTTTTTTTACATTAATATTTTACCATGAGTCCCCATTAATTGTTTGCAAAGCACTATAGGCGTTCTTGTTAAAGTTTTGTTAAGCCCGCCTCCATTCTTAACAGAAATTTTACTTCGCCCTCTTGCACCCCATGGTATAATGTATGCTGTATTGGCCTGAGCAATAATTACCGCATTGGGAGGGATGCCAATGAAGCCTGCAAAACGCAGTTTAAAAGAGGTTTTGCGCTCTGCCCTGCGCTTTTCCGCAAGGGATGCCCTGATCACTCTGGCTCTGCTGGGCTGCGGCTTTGCTGTCTGCTTCTGCCTGCAGCTTATCAGCGACACGGACTTCCATGTGCCTCTCATATTTGTTCTGGTGGTGCTGCTGGTATCCATCTTTACAGACGGCTACCTCTTCGGCCTTTTATCCTCAGCGCTCTCCGTCATAGCAGTCAACTATGTGTTCACCTTTCCCTATTTCCACTTTAACTTCAGCATGACGGGCTATCCCCTGACATTTTTCTGCATGTTTGTGGTCTCCGTCGTCACCTGCACACTGATGAAGCGTGTGCGCAGAGGTGAGCTTCTCCGCCTTGAAGCAGAGAGGGAGAAAATGCGCGCCAATCTGCTCCGTGCCATTTCCCACGATTTCCGTACACCTCTCACCAGTATAATCGGTGCCTTGGGTCTTTTGGGCGATGAAAAAAACAGCCTTTCCGAGACTGACCGCAGCCGCCTGATAGCAGATGCCCAGAGCGATGCCGAGTGGCTTATCAACATGATGGAGAACATACTCTCCATCACCCGCATAGGAGACGGAACGGCTCCCAAAATACACACAGAGGTTCAGGCCGTGGAAGAGGTAATGGGCGAAGCCCTTGCCCGTTTCAGAAAACAGTACCCTGACCTCAAGGTGAAGACCAGTATACCCGATGAGCTTATAATGGCTTCCATTGATGCCATGCTTATAGAGCAGGTTATCATCAATCTTCTGGTGAATGTGGCCATTCACGGCCAGAACGCCACATGGGCCCACCTTAGCCTCAGCCGCGAAGGGGAGCTTGCCCGCGTCAGCGTGGAGGACAACGGTTCGGGAATCAGCCAGAGAGCTTTGGCCCAGCTTCATGAGGGCCGAGTAATACATTCCCCCGAATCCAGGAGGGAAGACTCACGGCGCACCATGGGCATCGGACTCAGCGTGTGCCGAACCATCATCTGTGCCCACGGAGGCAGCATGAGCGCGGAAAACCGTCCCGAAGGCGGGGCAAAACTCAGCTTTACGCTTCCAATTATTAAGGAGGATATATATGGAAATTCGTTCCAAGATATTGATAGTTGAGGACGAGCGGCGCATCTCCAACTTTATGAGCGCAGTGCTCTCCTCCAATGGCTATGATGTTATCACAGCCCACACCGGCAAGGAGAGCTGCTCCATGATAAGCTCCCATTGCCCCGACCTTGTAATACTGGATCTGGGTCTGCCCGATATGGACGGCATTGAAATAATCCGCGCTGTGCGCAGCTGGACCAGTCTTCCCATAGTGGTGGTGTCTGCCCGTATGCACGAGCGGGACAAGGTGGAAGCTCTGGACGCCGGTGCCGACGACTATATCACCAAGCCCTTCGGCACAGGGGAGCTGCTTGCCCGAATCCGCACCGCCCTGCGCCACACCCGCTCCTCCCTGTCCGGAAGCGTCTCTCCCAACGGCATTTTCACCGTTGGCGATCTGAGCATCGACTATAACAAGCACCAGGCGCTGGTGAAGGGCGAGAATGTTCACCTCACCCAGAACGAGTTCCGCATAGTCTCTCTCCTTGGCAAGAACGCAGGCAAGGTACTCACCTATGACGCCATACTCAAGGAGCTGTGGGGACCTGCCGCCAAGGGCAACAATCAGGTTCTGAGAGTTCACATGGCCAATATCCGCCGCAAAATCGAGGAGAACCCCGCCGAGCCAAAATATATATTCACCGAAGTTGGTGTCGGTTACCGCATGGCTGAGGAAGAGTAAAAAAAGACATAAAAAGGGAGTGTCGCAGCAACGAACGTGACACTCCCTTTTTATGCCCTTTACAAATCCTATACCCTTGGGTAGAATACATATTATAATAGTATGGGCGGTGAAGGTTTTGGATATGGAAAAGTATATGCGCGAAGCCCTTGCCCTCGCGCGCGAAGCGGCAGAGGCAGGAGAGATTCCCGTGGGCTGCGTGATAGCCGACGGGGATGGTATAATAATAGGCCGGGGCCGCAACCGCCGGGAAGAGCGCCGCTCTGTAACGGGCCATGCAGAGATAGAGGCTCTTGAAGAAGCCGCTGCCCTGCGCGGTGACTGGCGCATGGATGACTGTACCCTTTTTGTCACACTGGAGCCATGCCCCATGTGCGCGGGCGCAATGATAATGAGCCGCCTTGGCACCCTGGTCTACGGCGCCCGTGAGGAGAACACCGGCTCCGCAGCCAGTATTCTGAATCTTTTTGAGGAGAGCTACCCCGGTCACACCGCTATCTACGGAGGAGTGCTGGCAGAGCAGAGCCGCAGGATGCTGGCTGAGTTTTTTGAAAAAATGAGAAACAATTAAAACAGCAAAAAGGGTCCCCTGTATCCAGGGAAGCCACAGCCTGTAGACAAAGTACCCATAGGAAGTGAAGACGCTTCCTATGGGTAGTTTATTATGTTAGAATAAGGGTAAAGGGGGCGAGGCAAATGATGACACGAGGGAGCGGACAA
>JAZNZM010000017.1:0-5305 GCA_045594965.1 Oscillospiraceae bacterium
GGGGCGGCGGGAACGGCGGCCTTTTCCGCATTATATCTGGAAGCGGAGCCCACATCGAAGTCCATACCGAGCTTTCCGGCCTGAGCGGCCAGAACTATTCCACCGATAATGATGAGGCAGGCAGCGGCACCCATATAAGGCCGCATGAGAATATGAATGGGCTTTTTAGGCTTTTGGGAGGTACGCACACCCTTCATTATGCGGTCGTGGAGAGAGGCAGGCACATCAATGAGTTCTTTATTCAGCTCATTGCTGAGAGCGGAAAAATCCTCATACATAGCCGCGCATTCTTCGCATTTGGCTATGTGCTCCCGTACAAGTGCTTCGTCGGCGGCGCTGAGCTCGCCATCGAGCATGGAGCTTATCATTTCCTGTATGTTTTCGCAGCTATTCATACCTGCTCACCTCCTTTCCGTGTCTTAGACGAAGTATAGTCGGAAAAGTTCCCGTCATTTGAAAGAATTTCGCAAAGTTTTTTTCTGGCTCTGAATATACGGGATTTAACCGTGCCGATATCCAGATTCAGAGCCATGGCTATCTCCTCATAGCTCATGCCGCCGCTCTCACGGAGCATCAGCACACGGCGATAATCAATCGGAAGACTGTCCAGAGCCTTCATCAAGGCTGCCGAGCGTTCACCTTGCTCAAGAGCCTCCTGAGGAGTTGGAGCACTGTCGGCTATTTCCAGCTCCGATTCGCTGCCCTCGTTGTCAACAAAGCTCAGGCTGATAACATCGCCCCGTTTTTTTCGCAGCATATCCGTGCAAACATTGCCTGTAATGCGGTAGAGCCAGACGGAAAACTTGCTGTCTCCCCGGAATGAGCCGAGAGAGGTCCATGCCTTGATGAAAACCTCCTGAGCAGCGTCCATAGCGTCCTCCTGGGAACGGAGAGAGCGAAGGGCAAGGTTGTACACAAAGCCCTCGTGGGCCCTTACAAGCTCCTCAAAGGCAGAACTGTCGCCCTTCTGGGCTTTTTTTATTATTTTTATTTCCTCTTCGCGGGTCATTGAGCGCTCACCTCAGATCTTTTTTGATTCGCTGGGCGATCTTCCTCATATCTTCAAGAGTTTCTATCTTCACTATATCCGGTTTGTATGCTCCGGAATATGGTACGCCCCGGAGATACCATGCCATGTGGCGGCGCGCCTCAAGACAGGCAAGACGCTCCCCACGCATCTTGGCGGAAAGCTCTATCTGCCTCATGCAGGTATCCATACGCTCCCCAATTGTGGGTCTGGGCGGAATTGTTCTTCCCTCGATGGCGGCATTGCCGTCTCTGAATATCCACGGGTCACCGAAGCTGCCGCGGCCTATCATGGCCCCGTCGCAGCCTGTGTAGCGGAGAATGTGCTCCGCGTCCTCTCCGGAGAAAACGTCGCCGTTGGCGAAAACGGGAATGGAAAGAGCTGATTTCACATCGCGGATAATATCCCAGTCTGCCCGACCTTCGTACATCTGCACTCTGGTACGGCCATGGACGGTGACCGCAGCGGCGCCTGCGGCCTCGGCCATCTTGCCGAACTCCACTGCGTTCACACTGCCCTTGTCCCAGCCCTTTCGGAATTTAACCGTTACAGGCACGCCGGCAGTTTTTACTACCGCTTCTATTATGCGCCCGGCAAGGTCAATATCCTTCATAAGACCGCAGCCGTCCCCGTTCCCGGCGATCTTACCCACAGGGCAGCCCATGTTGATATCCAGAATATCTGCCCCGGACATTTCAACAGCCATGGGTGCGGCCTCGGCCATCACCTCCGGCTCGTGGCCGAAGATCTGGGCGGCAAGTGGCCTGTCCTCGGGGATGGAGGCCAGAAGGCTGCGGGTCTTTTTGTCTCCATAAGTGAGAGCCTTGGCAGAGACCATCTCCGTATAAACCATAGCAGCGCCCAGCTCGTAGCAGATGTGGCGGAAAGCAAGGTCGCTGACTCCCGCCATGGGAGCCAGAAGGAGCTTGCCTCCAAGCTCTATATTGCCAATTCTAATCATAAGTCAATCTCAAGACCTACGGGGCAATGGTCGCTGCCCATTACCTCGGGGAGTATAAAGGCTTTTTCTATTTTCTCTGCCACGCGGTTGGAGCAGAGGAAATAGTCTATGCGCCAGCCTACGTTTCTCTGCCTTGCGGCGGCGCGGTAGCTCCACCATGTGTAGGCATCTGCGGTATCGGGATAGAGATAACGGAAGGAGTCAGTGAATCCGGCGGAGAGAAGCTCGGTGAACTTGCTGCGCTCCTCGTCAGAGAAGCCTGCGTTGCCTCTGTTGGCGGCAGGATTTTTGAGGTCAATCTCATTGTGGGCAACATTCATGTCGCCGCAGACAACCACGGGCTTTTTGCTGTCAAGGGAGAGAAGATACTCTCTGAAAGCGTCCTCCCAGCTCATGCGGTAGTCAATGCGCTTCAGTCCGTCCTGAGCATTGGGGGTATATACGCAGACAAGGTAGCAGCCCTCAAACTCAAGGGTGACAACGCGGCCTTCGGTGTCGTGCTCGGCTATGCCTATTCCGTGGCTGACGGAAAGGGGAGGAATGCAGCTGTAGATGGCAGTGCCGGAGTAGCCCTTCTTCTCGGCGTAGCTCCAGTAGCTCTCATAGCCGGGGAAACTGAGGTCTATCTGACCCTCCTGCAGCTTGGTTTCCTGCAGGCAGACGCAGTCTGCGTCGAAGGAAGCAAAAATGTCCTCAAAGCCTTTTTTTACAACGGCGCGCAGGCCGTTGACATTCCATGAAACGAATTTCATTCCTTATTCTCCTGTCTGCCTCTGGCGTCGGAAAGGCTGGCATTGCGCAGTCTCTCCACCTCGCCGTCGGCGGTGGACTTGGTATTCTCTGTTTTCACTGCAACAAGGCGGTTTATCTTAATTCCCTCTGCATGGAACTTGGCCTCATAATCGGTCATGATGCCCTTGATGCCCTCTGCGTGAAGGTCGTTGGTGACTTCCTTTAGCTCCCAGCCCTCAAGCCGGAACTGTTCTACGCTCCACTGGAAAAGAGGGAGATTATCGGTCTTGAAGTGTATCTCGCCGCCTATGGGCAGAACGTCGGAGTAAAGACGCTGGAATCCGGGAGCGGTGAGACGGTGCTTGGCGTCACGGCTCTTGGGCCAGGGGTCGCAGAAATTAATGTAAATCCTGTCCACCTCGCCGGGAGCGAAGATGTCGGGGAGGAGAATAACATCTCTGTCCATGAAGCGCACGTTTTCAAGTCCGCGGTCAAGACAGCGTTCCATACCTACCACCATGGCGTCAGGAACTTTTTCCACAGCCACGAGGAAAATATCGGGGTTTGCCTCTGCAGTGTCGGCAGTGAAGCGGCCCTTACCGCAGCCCAGCTCAAGATGCAGCTGGCTGTAGCCGGGGAAGCTCTCGCGCCACTTTCCGGGCATGGTCTCAGGTTCTTTTATAAGCGTTGCCCCTGCCTTCTCCATTCTGGGAAGCAGATTGGGCTTTTTTCTCATTCTCATAAGGCGTTTCTCCTTGGTTTTGTACTAACTTTCAGAATAGCATATAATAAGGTAAACTTCAATCTTTTTCAAAGGTCAAACAGTAACAGTAAACAGTAACTTTTCAGCCGGCCCAAAAACAATGCTGCCGGTTTACGAGATTGAGCAGCGGGGGTGTGTGCAGGGGCGAAGGGCCCCTGCACGTCTGAATCAATGCCTTTTTTAGACGATAGGCTCAAAAAGGCAGGCTGCACTGAGCCTGCCTTAAAGTTATATTCCAAACACTTTAAGATGCACCATGCCGAAGGCTTCCCGGATGAAATAGTTTATCATCAGCACGGGATAGCTGGTGCGGCCGGGGATGCCGTAGACCTCAACGCCCAGCAGCTTTGCCATGGTCTTGGCACGGTGAAGATGGTATTCGCTGCTGACCACGGCAATGGTGGAGGAGTCAAGCTCTGAGCCTATTATCTCGAAAGAGAACTTCAGGTTTTCCTCAGTGGAGGTGGCCTTGTCCTCCATGATAAGCTGCTCCGGGGCGATGCCGCGGGCGGTGAGATAATCGAACATGGCTTGAGCCTCGCTGAGATTCTCACCCTCGCCCTGACCGCCGGTGAGTATGGCAATGCAGTCCGGGTGGCTTTGGAGATACTCAATGGTGGGGGTCATGCGGTTTACCATGGAAAGAGATGGCACACTGCCGTTCACTCCTGCCCCTAGAACTATGATATAATCCGCGTCCACGCCCTTGTCACCCTGCGCGTCAATAATGACGGGTATCTCCATAACGAGGAACAGGGCAAAGCCCAGAACGAGCAGGGCGCTGAGGATAATTATCAGAGCCTTGAGCTTCATCTTTATAAGAAAACCGTAGATGAGCACCACTGCCGCTGCGCACATAAGGCAGTAAGCAAGAAAGCTGTAGCCAATAAGGGCGAAGCGGAGAAACAGAGCCACGGCAAAGATTATTGCGGCGGATATTATAAAGCCTTTTTTCATGAACTCAGTTCCTCCCAGATTTCAAAGAGCTCCTCAAGCTGAGCCTCAAGAGCTTCCTTTTCCGCACCGATCTCCATAAGCTTCTGATAGTCGCTGGCAAATTCCTCGCAAAGGGCGTCCTTTTCGGCTATCTCGGCTTCAAGCTTAGCTATGTCCTTTTCAATTCTGGCTATGCGCTTTTCTGTGTTCTGGTTGTTTTTCTTTTTGGGAGCGGCCTCCTTTTTGGGCGGCTCCTTTCTGGCTGCTGCCTGCTGTATGGACTGCTGACGGGCCTTGAACTCGCGAAATTCGGAGAATGTTCCACGGTAGTCTGTAATCTTCCCGTCACGGAGCTCCCATATACGGGTGGCGAATTTCTCTATGAACCAGCGGTCGTGGCTGACAAAAAGAAGAGCCTCGTCGTAGTCCAGAATTGCGGACTCTATCCACTCACGGGAGGCAATGTCCAGATGGTTGGTGGGCTCGTCAAGAATGAGGAAGTTTATATCCCCACGCATGAGCATACAAAGGCGCAGACGGCTCTGCTCGCCGCCGGAGAGAGTGCCTACGGTTTTGAAAACATCCTCTCCGGAGAAAAGGAAATGTCCAAGCCTGTCACGGGCTTCCTGAGGGGAACAGCCGCAGTCATATATCATGGTGTCGTAGAGAGTGCGCTGGGGGAAGTCAAAGTGGATTATCTGGGGCAGATAGGCGCTTTTAACGGTAGGACCCTTGCGGATATAGCCGCTGTCTGCCCACTCCTCGCCCATAATGAGCTTGATAAAGGTGGACTTGCCCGTGCCGTTATCGCCTATGAGGGCTATGCGTTCCTTGCCCTCGATAAGAAGCTCAAGGTCGCTGAAGAGCTTCTTCTCTCCAAAGGCTT
>JAZNZM010000018.1:0-7934 GCA_045594965.1 Oscillospiraceae bacterium
GGACGAAGCGGCGCCTTTAACAAAAAGAAAGTGGGAAAAGGCCGCGTTGTCCTCTTTGCCGCTTTGTATATTTATATTATAGTCGTATTTGTGGGAATGTTCTTCGCAATGTTCTCCATGCTTGCGCCTGCGTTTTATGAGATGGGCTTTGGCTGGTTTTATTTTTGTATGTTCCTTATGGTGGCCTTCGCCCTTATGTTTGTGTTCAGCGTATTTACCGCAAAAAGCCAGCTTTTCGAGGCAAGGGACAATGAGCTTTTGCTGAGCATGCCCATTCCTCCCTCTGCCGTGCTGGGCAGCCGTATGGCAAGCATGCTGCTTACAAATCTCGGTTTTGAGCTTGTGGTGGCGGCTCCCGCTGCTGTGGCATGGTGTATCTTCTGTCCTGTGAATGCCCTTGGCGCAGTATCCTTTGTGCTGGTGTGTCTGGCTTTGCCATTTTTCGGAGTGGCTCTCAGCGCTTTCTTCGGATGGCTTCTGGCTCTGCTCACCGCAAGGGTGCGTAGAAAGAGCCTTGTCTCCACCGTATTCTCCCTCTGTTTTCTCGCGGCCTACCTTTATGTATTTAATAATATAAATACTCTCCTGCAGAAACTTATTCTTAACTCCGCTGACATTGCTGCATCCTTCAGTGCTGTTACTCCCCTTTACCGTCTTGGTACCGCTATGGCTGATGGCGATATGGTGGGACTTGTTATGGGTCTTGTCTGCCTCCTGATTCCTTTTGTAGTCGCCTATATCATCCTTTCCAAAACCTTTATCCGCACGGCTACCACCAAACGGGGAGCTGCAAAAGTGCGCTATGTCAGGCGCGAGGCCAAGGTTGCATCTGCTTTCGCAGCCCTCCTTCGCCGTGAGTGGACAAGACTTCTCTCTTCCTCCACCTATATAATGAACTGCGCTCTGGGTGCTATTATGAATCTGGTTTTGGCAGCTATACTCATTGTCAAGGGTGGAGACTTTGCCCTTGCCATTGACACTATGGGCGGAATGGCCGACTTTATTGATTATGCCCTTGTTCCCGCTCTTTGTGTGCTTGCCGGTATGACCACTATTTCTGCCTGTTCCGTCAGCCTTGAGGGCAAGCATCTCTGGATTGTCCGCAGTATGCCTGTGGAAAGCGGCAAGGTGCTAATGGCAAAGCTTGCTCTGCATCTTCTTGTGAGCGTCCCCGGTATGCTGCTTGCTCAGCTGGCGGCCATCTGGGTGTTTGATATATCCGGCCTTGCCCTGCTGTGGGTGCTGCTTATTCCACAGGTGTTCAATGTCCTCATATCTCTTATCGGACTTTGGGCAAATCTGAAATTCCCCAAGCTTGAATGGCAGAACGAGACTCAGGCTGTTAAGCAGGGAGTGGCCGTTATGATCCCGATCTTCGGCAGCTGGGGCATACTCATTTTGCCTGTTGCAGCCGGTATGCTCCTTGGTGGATTGCCCAATGGGCTGAACATTGTTGCTGCGGTTTTTCTCCTCCTTGTCATTGCCGCAAGTGTACTTCTCTATAAGTGGTGCATGAGCCGGGGTGTGAGAATTTTTGAAAGACTATAAATAGTTGCAAATATCTTGAAATTATGTTGGAATGGTGACAGAATAGGGGGAAGTGTTATGAAAAAGCTCAGAAAAATGCTGGACCGCTTCGACCTTAGCAGGCGCAGCGCCAAAAGAGTTTTTAATGTCTGTGTCATTTTGGGAGTGATTATTGTCCTCCTGTCGGGAGTGTTTCAATTTTCTACTGCATTATTTGTCTGCGGCTGTGTTCTGGGCTTTCTTGTCGGTCTTTTCGGCTGCCTTGTCTACAATGTTTATGCCCATTGCCCTTACTGCGGCAAATATATCGTACTCAAACATTCCGATGCCCGTTTTTGTCCCGACTGCGGCAAAGAGTTGGATTGAAAATGCCCATAACTTAGGTAATCTGAAGAGTCTGAATCCCAATAATTCGGATTCAGGCTCTTTAAAAAGGGTTGTTCGTCGGAAACAGTATCTATTGCTGCGCCGCCAACGCCCTTGACTTCCTCGCCGGGCTGTGTTACATTGTCGTCGGAAGTCCCCAATGGCCCTGCGGTAACTCCGTCTTGCACGGTAACTCCGCTCTTTGTGTTGCCGGCGGGGGCTTCTTTTATTCTTACATAGTTACCCTCGCTGTCCACACATTCAGTGAGATAAAATTTGTTATCTGGGCGCTGGTCAACAACGGCAGCTACATATACAGTATTTCCGTTGATTGTGACAGGCGCTGCATATGTAAACCCTCACAGATCCAGCGCCGCGTGGAAGGCGCGGAAGGTAGCACCACGGACAGTGCCGGGCTCAACGCAGTCGCCTATGACCTCCACAATGGGAGCGGTGCCGCGAAGAGCGTCCACAAGCTCTGCGCGTGGACGAAGTCCGGCGGCGAGGAGTATGGTTTCTGCCTCTATAAGCAGCTCATTGCCGTCAGCGTCCACGCAGCAAAGACCATTTTCATTAATGGCTGTGGCCTTGCAGCCGGTGCGTACGGCAACAAACTTGTCAAGCTCTGCCATAAGCATGGGGCGGTGACGGGGATTGGCGTCGGGAGCAAGGCGAGAGCCCATTTCCACGATGGTCACATCGTGCCCCTTCATTGCAAGGTGCAGGCCGCTTTCGCAGCCAACCATGCCGCCGCCAAGAACGGCAACGCGGTGGCCAATCTCGCCCTCTCTTCTGTCCAGAGCGGTGGCCGGAATAATATTGCTGCCGTCAATCCCGGGAATGGGAGGCACTGCGCTCTCGCTGCCCACAGCTACCATGAGTGCGTCGGGGGCGAACTCACGGACAAATTCGGGGGTGACGGTGGTGTTGAGCCGCACTTCCACACCGGCCTTTTCAAGGAGTATGCTCATGGTCTTTGTGTAGCGGGGGAAGGCGGACTTGAAGGGCACATTGTATTCGCACTTGAAGTTTCCGCCCAAAGCGTCGGAAGCCTCGCATAGAGTGACGGAGTGACCACGCCTTGCGGCAGTGAGGGCGCACTGCATACCGCCGGGACCGCCGCCTGCCACCAGCACACGCTTGCTCTCGGCAGCGGTCGGTATGAATCGGGCTTCATACTCACGGCCTATAACGGGGTTCAGAGCACATACTCTTGTCTGGGTGAGCATGCGCTCGGCGTGGCATACGAAGCAGCGTATGCAGCGAAGAATCTCTTCAGGGCGGTTCTGCTCCACCTTTTTGGGCAAAAAGGGGTCGGCCAGCAATGCCCGGGCCATGCATACTATATCCGCCTGACCGGAAGCGATTATCTTTTCCATATCTTCGGGTTCGCCCAGTTTGCCCACGGTGGCAACAGGTATCTTCACATGCTTTTTTATCTCCGCGGCATAGTGCACATTGCAGCCGTGATCCCTGAACATGCTGGGGTGAGTCACACCGAAGTCGGGTTCACCGCCTGCGGAGACATGGAGGATATCAACCTTGTCCTCAATGAGCTTTGCAAAGGCAATGGCGCTTTCCACGGTGACGCCGCCGGGAGCATTCTCCATTGCGGAGAATCGCACCTCAATGGGGAAGCCGGGGCCGACCTTTTCGCGGACAGCGTCAATAATTTCTATAGCCAGCCTTGCCCGGTTTTCAAAGCTGCCGCCGTATTCATCGGTTCTGGTGTTGGTAAGGGGGGAGAGGAACTGGTGGATGAGCCAGCCGTGGCCTGCGTGGATCATAACCATGTCAAAGCCGGCTCTTTTGCAGAGAGCGGCGCCGTCCGCCCATTTCTGAACGGTTTCGGCTATCATTTCCTTTGTCATGCCGAGGACCTCGGTGTTGTTCACAACGCAGTCAACAGGTCCGTAGTGATAATTCCTGTCGCCCTGACGCTCGGAGGCAACGACATCAAAATCGGAGAGCATGCCGGCGTGGTTAAGCTCTATGCTGGCAAGAGCACCGTGGCGCTTGATGGCACGGGCAGCGTTGGTGAGTCCTGCCAGAACTCCGGGATTTGTGAGATTTATAAGTCTCCCGTGGCTTTTGCCGTGGGCATAGTCCACGCAGGCCTCGCTTATGGTGACGATGGCTGCGCCGCCCTTGGCACGCTCCTCATAAAAGGCTATGGTGCCTTCGGTAAGGCATCCGTCCTCGGTGAGATCGGGAAAACCCATGGGAGCAGAGCACATACGGTTTCTGAGAGTGCGTTTACCCACCTTAAGATATGAACACAGTGATGGGAATTCGGGTTTGTAGGCATTGGGCATAGATATACCACCTTTGATCAAATATAAAAAGATTTTATCAAAGAGATATGTATCCGTCAATCTGAAATGAATATAAACATATTTTATCGAAACTATAGCAAATATGTATTTTATTTATGATATAACCGAATATATAATGTTAACAGGAAGAAGCGAACAAAGAGGTTTTTGCTATGGAACTCAGAAACGGAGAATTTAAAACGGCCTGCCGCGGCTGCCATGGAGGCTGCATACATATAGTAACCGTGGAGAACGGTCGCGTGGTTCGTGTGCGCCCTGACCACAGCGCACCGCTGAACATCGGCCGCGCCTGTGCCAAGGGTATCAGCATAATAGAGCAAATGTACCATCCTGACCGCCTGACCAGACCTCTCAGGCGTGTGGGGGAGAGGGGCAGCGGACGCTTTGAGCCTATAAGCTGGGATGAGGCTCTGGATACCATTGCAGGAAAGCTTGTCTCGCTGCGGGATAAGTACGGAGCTGAGTGTATTGCCGCCATCACAGGCACCGGACGCCACCATATACCGTACTTATGGCGCTTCACCCGTGCAATAGGAACCCCCAATATTACCTCTGCCGGAGCTCTTATTTGCCTTGGACCCCGTAAAAATGCCGGTTTTTCCACTTCCGGTATATATAACAGTGTGGACTACTACGGAGATGTTAAGCCTGAGTGCATAGTTGTATGGGGAGCAAACCCCACAACCTCGGGAGCTGACGGCGAGCTGCAGTGGCATCCACGCATCTGCGCACAAAGGGGAACAAAGTTTATTGTCATCGACCCTCAGAAGACAAAGCTGGCGGAAAAGGCAGATCTATGGCTTCGCATACGCCCGGGCACGGACGGAGCCTTGGCTATGGGCATACTTAATATTATCATTGAGGAAGACCTCTACGACCACGACTTTGTTGAAAACTGGAGCTATGGCTTTGAGGAGCTTCGTGAGCGCTGCCGCGAATATGATGTTGAGCGCGTTTCCCGGATAACATGGATACCAAAGGAGCAGATACTTGCCGCAGCCAGAATGATGGCTGCCGTGAAGCCCATGAGCCTTGAATGGGGCTGCGCCTTTGAACAGGGGGCCAACGCTACACAGACCTGCCGCGCTATTTATATGATTCCTGCAATCACCGGCAACTACGATGTTCCCGGCGGCTTTGTGGAAAGCAAGCAGATAGTGCCTACCAAGCGTGACCCTGAGGAGCCGGACTCCAACCTCCTCAACCGCTTTCCTTATCGCAGTCTTAAGCCCTATGCCAACCCACGACAGGTGCTCAATGCCATACGCACGGGCAGACCTTATAAAATCAGGGCCATGATAGGCTCTGCCAATAATTCGCTGATATCGCTGCCGGATTCCCGCCACGTGTATGAGTGCATGAAGGAGCTTGAATTCTTCGTATACATAGATGTGTTTATGACTCCTACTGCCTCTCTTGCGGATATTATTCTGCCTGCTGCGCTGTGGCCGGAGCTTGAATGTGTTTTCACCCTTCCCGAGTTTTCGGAGCATACGGTTCTCTGCCAGCAAAAGCTTGTGCAGGTTGGAGAGTGCCGATCCGATGAGGAGATTTTCCTTGATATCTGCAAGCGTATGGGTGTGGATTACGGAGCGGATACCCACAGAGAAATACTTGAGGAGGCTCTAAGGGTAATGGCCATCCATAAGCCTGAGATGGAAGGCATCAACTTCGATAAGCTCAGCGAGAAGGGCTACTTCACCCCCAAACGGGAGTATTATAACTATAAGCGCCGCGGTGGCTTCAACACACCAACGGGGAAGTTTGAGTTTTATTCCATGGAACTTAAAAACAACGGCGGAGATCCTCTTCCCAGCTGGCAGGAACCTCCTGAAACCATATTCAGCCGCCCCGAACTGGCACTGGAATATCCCTACGTCATGAGCACGGGCAGCAGAAGGCTTCAGTATTTTATCTCCAACAACCGCCAGATAACCTCTCTTCGCCGTCAGTATCCCTTCCCACTTGTAAAAATGCATCCGGATACTGCCCGTGAAAATGGTATAGAGGACGGAGAATGGGTATATATCGAAACTCCAAGAGGCCGTATCACTCAAAAGGCAAAACTGGAGCGGGACATGGATAAGAGGGTCATCAACTGTGACTTCGCATGGTGGTATCCCGAGGCAGGCGCTCCGGGATATGGATGGGATGAATCAAATGCCAATATACTCACCAGCGACAGCGAGGGCGTGGACAGCTATATGGGCTCCTACCAGCTGCGCGGTATCCTTTGCAAGATATATAAGAACGAAAACTGCCATATTGAGGAGAGATACTATAAGTCCAAATACTGGGCAGAGTATCCTGCCGATGAGAGCAGCGAAAGTGTCATAATCGACCGCAGCAAGTGTGTTCTCTGCGGTGAGTGTGTACGCATATGCCGGGATGTGCAGGGCGTGGGCGCCCTTGAAATTGTGACAAGAAACGGCGTAACAATGGTCACTGCAAAGGGAGGAGGCAGTCTTTCCGACAGTCAGTGCGTAGGCTGTGGGCAGTGCAGAAACTTCTGCGCGGAGGATGCACTGAGGATAAAAAGTGATATTGAGCGCCTTGAAGATGCCCTTGCGGACGAAAACAGCTTTGTTGTGGCTCAGCTTGCACCGTCTGTACGGGTAGGAGTAGGTGGGCATCATGGCTTTGACAAGAACGGAGAAAATATGCCAAAGCTTGTGGGTGCGTTGCGCAGGCTGGGCTTTGACAGGGTATACGATACACTCGTAAGCGCTGACTTTACTGTAATTGAAGAAGCCGGGGAATTTTTGCATCGTCTTGAAAAGGGGGAAAATCTTCCTCTCATGACAAGCTGCTGCCCTGCATGGGTAAAATTCTGTGAAAACCGCTGGCCGGAGTATAAAAAGAATATTTCCTCCTGCAGATCTCCCCAGCAAATGCTTGGTGCTGTTATCCGGGAGAGGAACGCCATTACCGGTGAAAGCGGAGAAAAGCGCCTTGTGAGCGTATCTGTTATGCCCTGTACGGCGAAAAAGAGAGAGATACTGAGGCCGGACTCCCATACAGAGGGGGGAAGGGATGTGGATATATCCATAACCACCACGGAACTGCTGCAGCTTATGGAGCGCCATGGAATAAGGGGAGAGAATTGTCCTGAAAGCGACGCGGATGAGCCCTTCTCCGGCGGCAGCGGCGGCGCAACTCTCTTTGGCAACACCGGCGGAGTGACTCTGGCGGTGCTGCGATATCTCAGTACTGAGCTTGGTGAAGCAAAGGTGGAAAGCTATGAGTCCCACGGCTGCACCTGTCATGAGATAAATATAGGCGGAAGAACGCTGAAAGCAGCTGTTGTCAGCGGTCTTAAAAACGCAGATGAGCTTATGAAGCGCATAAGCTCCGGAGAGGAAAGCTTCCACATAGTGGAGGTAATGTCCTGTCCGGGCGGCTGTGTTATGGGAGGCGGACAGCCTGCAGATGTGTATGATATCTATAAGGACCGCGTTGAACGAAGCCGTGGTTTGACTCGGCTTGACGAGCTTTCTGCGGAAAAATGCGCGGCAGAAAATCCTCTTATTAAGGATATATATGACAATATTATACGCGGAAGAGCCCATGAGCTGCTCCATTGCGAAAGATAAAAAATCCCTGTGCTGCGTGCAGCACAGGGATTTTTACGGATACACGGATACACCGGATACACAAAAATTAATTCAGGAAGTCGCGGAGCTTCTTGCTTCTGGAGGGGTGGCG
>JAZNZM010000019.1:0-2975 GCA_045594965.1 Oscillospiraceae bacterium
AATGATGCAGATGGGCTGACGCCCATCAAAGAATGAAATGAAGTCTGGCGCGAAAATCCGCACCGTGGAGCGGGTTCGAATTATATCGTTCAGGCTAGCTCCTGCCGCGCGGGCCGTCGAGGACGCCGGCCCCTACGGAAGGTGGGGGGTCTTTAAATAAAAAACTGACTGTTTCGTAAATTCGGAACAGTCAGTTTTTATTATTCAAAAAATATCTTACTTTTTCTCTTTCCACATTCTTAGCAGAGGGAAGATCACCCCGCCAACGGCGTTGCCGATGGTCATTATTAAGAGATAGCCAAAGGCTTTGGCGCTCCAAACGCCTGCCACGGAGAAATAGAACATATTGGCAACGCAGTGCTCAAAGCCGCAGAGGATGAAGACCACAACTCCGAAGAAAAGGGCCAGATACTTGCCAAGCTCATGAGGGCCGCGCTTATAGCCGTCCACGCCTATGAATATCATGGCATTGCAGAATATGGCCAGAACGAAAATACTCAGAAGCCCGTCACTAAGCTTCACATCGCAAAGTGCCATTGCCCGCTCCGCCATGGCGGGGCCGATACGGGTAAGGAGGAACAGCTGAGCGCAGAGGAAGGTACCCACAAGATTGCCAAGCCAGATGACGACAACATCGAGGGTATAGCTCAGTTTATTCTCAAACACATAGCAGACCTTGCCCGTATACAGGTTCAGTCCGAAAGTACAGACCGTAAAAAGGCCTACAGTAAAGAGTACGCTGCCCAGCAGCTTACTCTCCACGCTGAGAAAGGCTGCGCCGCCAATAGATATGGCTGCGCCTGCAAGGATTGCGAACACGAAAGTCTTGAGTCTCTCCATGGGGCATCCTCCCTGACACTTTTCTTTTATATTATCACGGTTTTTTCGGAAATGCTACAACAAATCCAATATTTCTATGTAAAAAATGCACAGCTTGAAGGTGCTCAAACTGTGCATTATACCTATTCAACTGTAGCAATTTCCTCTTCAATGGGAATGAACAGCATATTTCTGTCCACTTCTCCCTCAACTCCGTCCACAGAGCCGGGGCCTGTGACAGCATTCTGCCAAAGGAAATGCTCATAGTAAAAATCGGGATAGTCGTTCAGCGCTGCTGCCCACCAGTTAAGATGACTCAAACGGCCGAGGTCGTAGCTGAAGTAGCCCAGATTGCGGTAGAAATAGACGCCGGTGTCGTACCCTCGTGTCTGCAGAGCCTCGCAGAAGGCAAGGGCGCAGTCGGTGATAATCTCGCCGCCAAGACCGTCTGTACGTGCCTCGTCATTGCCTATGCTCTCCCAGTCGTAAAAAACGGGCAGGCTCAGCTTATCGCCGTAATGCTCAAGGAGTTCCATCAAATATGCGGCCTCCTCCACAGCCTCCTCGGTGTTTATAGCCTGAGAGAAAAAGTATACACCCACATCAAGGCCGGCTTTTATAGCGCCATCCATATTATCACGGAAATAGACGTCTTCAAAAAGTCCGCCCTCGCTGTAGCCCCGATAGCCTGCCCGTATGATGGCAAAATCTATTCCGTCTGCCGCCACAGCTGCCCAGTCAATTGTGCCCTGATGCTCGCTGACATCTATGCCCTGCCGTACCTCATACCCGGTGCCTATGTATTCGCCCTCGCTGAAATCCTCAGGGCCAATATCATTCACGGGAAGACCCTCTATGGGTCTTATCCACATCTTTGTGCCAAGACCTGTTTCCACCTGCACCATGCCCTCATAGGGGTCAACAGGCTCCTGCTTTCCGCAGCCGCAGAGCAGCAGCCCCAGAGCAAGCAGCAAGGCGGCATATTTTATGTATCTCAATTATCCCACGCCCTTATTCATATCTTTGCAAAATTATAAAGCATACTTGTATCCGCTTTGCAAACTTCAGATCAATAATAAAGCTCTCTTATGGCCTGCTCACATTCCACTTCATCCATGCCGCAGCGGAGTGAGGGATGGTACAACAGTTTCAGAATAAGTTCATCCACCGCAGTAAGCTCCTGCACCTCTCCGTAGCCGCTCCAGATAAGGCTGTCCTCACGAAGACTGGTGTCCTGTACGGGGCCAAGACCATTATAGATTTCCTCAAGAATAACGCTCCTGCGAACCGGTCCCGTCATATCCTCCCGGTAGCAGATAGTGGCATCATAAATTCGGTTCATATCGTCATACCAAAAGGTCACGCCGCCGTCCAGGCCCCAGAAGTTATCTCCAAGGATTATGGGCATATCGTCCTGAGGACAGAAGTAAATGCTGAGATTGGCCAAGGCAGGGTCTTCGGTGGAGTACATACCCGGGAAACCCTCAAGCTCATTGAGCCAGTCGGCAAGCTCCCCGATGATGGCAAGATCCTCCTCTGTGCTGGGGCCGTAAACTATGTAAGTTATTGGGCTGTGCCATTTCTGCAGAAGATTTGCTTTGTCGCCATCGCTGAACTCAGCGTCCAGAGCAACCTCCGAGAAATAGCGGATAACATCCTCCACCTGAAGACCGGGAATATAAAACTCCGAGTGCTCCGGTGTGGGACTTGGAGTTGGCTCCGGTGTAGGTGTAGGTGTTGGGCTTGGCTCCGGTCCGGCATCGGGGCTTGGGGCAGGCAGGCTGTCCGGTGCCGGCTGCGGCTTTGCTTCTCCGCAGCCGCTGAGAAGCAGACCAAGAACAACTAAAATCAAAACTGTATATCCGATAACTAAATTCTTTTTCAAGCCGGTTCACCTCTTGCCTCAATTATAACACAGTTTCCTATAGGGGCAATATGTAATCCGATGGAAAGTTCACAATGCAGCCATTATCGACACATGCTCTCACAAATACTTCAAAACAAATACCCGATAACAGTTAATCCCCGATGCATCAGCATCGGGGATTGGGATTCTTTATTCGGCAGGGGTTTCCTCTTCAGGAGGTGCGGGAGGATCCTCCACCGGAGGTGCCGGGGTTTCCTCAACGGGAGGGGCCGGTGTCTCCTCTACAGGG
>JAZNZM010000020.1:0-3872 GCA_045594965.1 Oscillospiraceae bacterium
ACCCTTTTCACGGAGCCACAGCGCCGCAGCCACTCCGTCTCCGCCGTTATTTCCGCTGCCGCAGAAAATATAGGCCATACCGCCATCTCTGACATATTCGTATGCCCGCTGCGCCACATGGACAGCAGCATTTTCCATAAGCCAGAGGGAACTTATTCCTCGGCCAAATATAGCATCATTATCCGCTTTACGCATTTTTTCGGAGCTTGAAAGAAACATATTTCTTATCTCCCCACAATTAATTTGCTATATTATATTATTAACCAAAAAATATGTCAAAATTTTTCTTGAATTATTTGTTATCGCGATATATAATGGCATAGTTGTGAAAAGCTGTGACCGGGAAAATAGCGGATAGTGTTTCTCTCCAGAGAGGGGCTGCCAAAGGCTGAAAGCGCCCTGTGTAAAAGACCGCTTGGTTCGCCCGTGAGCTCCGGCCAATCCCCGGCGGTAAGTGCGCCCGTTACAGCGCATAAAAGTGTGCTGCGTATATTGCGGCAAATGCGGGTGGTACCGCGGAAGTTTTTGTATGTGCTTTCGTCCCAGATGTATGGGATGGGAGCATTTTTTTATTAAAAAACCTCTTTGACTCGCCCCTTTGGGGAGAGCTGTCAGCTCCGCTGACTGAGAGGGGCATGGCTTTTGAGCTGTCAGTAAGACGCACCACCTCATCCGGCCCTGCGGGCCACCTTCCCCTCAAGGGGAAGGCTATAATGATTTTGTTTATTTAAATTATCACATAAGGAGACAGACAATGAAAGAACAGTTGAAGCTTTTGCGCGAAAGCTCCCTCGCTGCCATTGCCGAGGCACAGACCGGCGATGAGCTTGAGGCACTGCGCATCAAGTATCTGGGCAAAAAGGGTGAGCTCACCGCTATTCTGAAGCAGATGGGCAAGCTCTCCGCCGAGGAGCGTCCCGTTATGGGTCAGCTGGCCAATGAGGTCAGAAACACTCTGGAGGCAAGCCTTGAAGAGCGCAAGGCCGCCGTCAGCGCGCTCATGCTCCAGAAGCGCCTCAGTGAAGAGGCCATTGACGTTACCATCCCCGGTAAGAAGCAGGAGATGGGTCACCGTCACCCAATGTACACCGCCCTTGACGAGATCAAGGAGATTTTCATAGGAATGGGCTTCACCATTCTGGACGGTCCCGAAGTGGAGCTTGCTGAGCTGAACTTCGACCGCCTCAACGCAGAGGAAGGCCACCCCTCCCGCGACTGGTCCGACACCTTCTATTTTGATGAGCAGAGCCGCGTTATGCTCCGCAGCCAGACCTCTCCCATGCAGGTACGAGCTATGGACACCATGGAGCTGCCCATCCGCATCATTGCCCCCGGCCGTGTTTACCGCAAGGACGAGGTTGACGCAACCCACTCCCCCATGTTCCACCAGATAGAGGGCATGGCCATCGACAAGGGCATCACCATGGCCGACCTGAAGGGCACTCTCAACACCGTTGTTGAGCAGCTCTACGGCAAGGGCACCAAGACAAGATTCCGTCCCCACCACTTCCCCTTCACTGAGCCTTCCTGCGAAATGGACGTTCAGTGCCACAAGTGCGGCGGTGTGGGCTGCCCCACCTGCAAGGGCGAAGGCTGGATAGAGCTTCTGGGCGCAGGCATGATCCATCCCCGTGTTCTGGAGATGGCAGGAATTGACCCCAATGTCTACTCCGGCTGGGCCTTCGGCATCGGCCTTGAGCGCACCGCAATGCGCCGCTTCAAGATTGCCGACCTTCGTCTCATATTTGAAAACGACGTTCGTTTCCTGGAACAGTTCTGATTAACCGGCAGAAAGGCGTGGGCGATTCGTGAATCGCCCCTACATTCCGATAATTAAGGAGTTTTTATAGATGAATTTAAGCAGAAAATGGCTCAACGAATTTGTCAAGGTTGACGCTAACGATAAGGATTTCGCCGAGGCTATGACCCTCTCCGGCTCCAAAGTTGAGGGCACCGAGTATGTCGGCGAAGAGATAGTAAACGTGGTTGTGGGTAAGGTTCTCTCCATCACCCGCCACGAAAATTCCGACCACATGTGGGTCTGCCAGATGGATCTGGGCGAAAGCGATCCCGTACAGATCGTCACCGGCGCACAGAACGTTAAAGAGGGCGACATGGTTCCCGTCGCCAAGCACAAAAGCCTCCTCCCCGGCGGCAAGAAAATAGAAAAGGGCAAGCTCCGCGGCGAAGTCAGCTACGGCATGCTCTGCTCCTTTGCCGAGCTTGGTCTTGACCAGCGCGACTTCCCCAATGCTTACGCAGATGGCATCTGGATCCTCTCCGAGGACGTGGAGCTGGGCGAGCTTTATGTGGGTCAGGATATCCGCGAGGCCGTTGGTCTTGATGACCACGTTGTTGAGTTCGAGATAACCCCCAACCGCCCCGACTGTCTCTCTGTTATCGGTCTGGCAAGAGAGGCCGCCGCCACCTTTGACGCTCCCCTGAGCCTCCACACCCCCGTGGTCAAGGGCGGCGCTGAAGGCGATCTGAACGCTCTTTTGAAGGTTGAAACCCCCGCTGCAGATCTTTGCCCCCGCTACACCGCACGCATGGTCCGCAATGTCAAAATCGCTCCCTCTCCCCTGTGGATGCGTGAGAGACTGCGCAGCATGGGCGTTCGCCCCATCAACAACATTGTTGATATTACAAACTATGTTATGCTTGAGTATGGCCAGCCCATGCACGCTTTCGACTACCGCTATGTGAAGGGCGGCAAGATCATCGTCCGCCGAGCTGCCGAAGGCGAAGAGCTGACCACTCTCGACGGCAATGTCCGTAAGCTGACCGCAGACCACCTTGTCATTGCCGACGACACCCGCGCAGTGGGTCTTGCAGGTATCATGGGCGGCGAGAACAGCGAAATCGTGGATGATACCGTGGACGTAGTCTTCGAATCCGCAAACTTCAACGGCACCTGCATCCGCAAGGGCGCTCTGGCTCTCGGTATGCGCACCGAGGCTTCCGCCAAGTTTGAAAAGGGTCTGGACATCCGAAACACTCTTCCCGCTGTTGAGCGCGCCTGCGAGCTTGTTGAAATGCTGGGTGCCGGCGAGGTTGTAGACGGCATCATCGATATAGTCAACGCTATGCCCGAGCCCACCGTTCTTAAGCTTGAGCCTGAAAAGATAAACGCCCTCCTTGGCACCGATGTTGCCGAAGAGGAAATGGTCAGGATTCTCCGCAAGCTTGACTTCGTGGTTGAAGAGGGCATGGTAACCGTTCCCTCCTGGCGCGGCGATGTGCTCCGTATGGCAGACCTTGCAGAGGAAGTTGCCCGTTTCTATGGATACAACAATATCCCCATCACCCTGCTGCGCGGTGACACCACCTGCGGCGGCTGGTCCGAGGTTCAGAAGTGCGAAAACGCCCTCGGTCAGTGCTGCAGAAGCATGGGCTACGATGAGATCATCACGTATTCCTTCATAAGCCCCACCTATTACGATAAGATCGGCTGGGCAGCCGATGACGCAAGACGCGACAGCCTTCGCATCCTGAATCCTCTGGGCGAGGACACCTCCATCATGCGCACCACCATTCTCCCCTCTCTTCTGGAGATTCTCACCCGTAACTATAACTACCGCAACAAGTCTGTCCGTCTCTATGAGCTTGGTAAAATCTACTTCAAGCGTGAAGACGGTCTTGCCGATGAACCCAAGGTTCTTGCTCTTGGCGCTTATGGCGGCGGTATGGACTTCTACGGTCTCAAGGGCGCTGTTGAGGAGATAATGGACACCCTCCGCATCAAGGGCGCACACTTCGTCCCCCGCAAGGAGAACCCCTCCTATCACCCCCGCCGCTGCGCCGAAGTTTATGTTGGCGAAAAGGGCATAGGTGTTCTGGGTCAGATTCACCCCGCCGTTGCCGCAAATTAC
>JAZNZM010000021.1:0-2299 GCA_045594965.1 Oscillospiraceae bacterium
TTGTTGCCGTGGCAGTGGGGGCAGGCGCCGTCAACGCCCTTCCACAGATCGATGTCCTCGGAGCCGGGAACCATGATGTGGTTGTCGATGATGAACTGAGCGGCATCCACCAGATTGCGTCCGATCTCTTTCATACGTTCGATCTTGTCGTCCTGCATGATAACGTCCTTGGACCAGGACCAGAACTCATTGTTGACGACCTTCCAGCCGGGGCTCATAGCCAGCATGGCGTGGTCGGTCTCGGTGCGGCAGGCCCAGTCGCTTCCGCCGATGCCTACGAAGGAGATGGCTTTCTGCTGGAACAGACGGGGGTTCAGACCCTCCTTGCCCTGCTCCTTGAGCTTGCCGTCAAGCATGAGCAGCATGCCGGTGTCATGGCCGGGGCCCATACGGTCGGTGATGGAGTGGAACAGGCCGGTGCCGCCGGACTCGAAAATGGGGTCAACAACCAGAACGCCGTCGGCCTCGATCATCTTCCAGTAGAGAGCATTGAAGTCGTCCTTACGGGTGCAGATCATGCCCTTGCCCATAACCAGACCGCGGGAGCAGGCCACGCAGCCGGAGCAGTAATCAATGTCCCAATCCATCAGGTGGATGAATTCAATTTCAGCGCCCTTTTCCTTTGCGGCCTCAAGAGCGACGCGGCACATGGTGTCGTTATTGCCGTTTTTGGTTCCCAGAGAAATACCAAGAATTTTCATTAATAAATTCCTCCTGTTAGTATATATGTGTATCTGCAGTGTGTTATCTCATGGTGATATAGCCGCGATACTGGGTGAGATTATCGCTGGTGGCCATGTCGGTGAGGAACATACCTACTATGTAGTGGTTGCTCTTCAGGAAGGGGAAGGCCTCGGCCTGAGCCCAGGCGGGCTTTGCCATGTCCTTGGTGCCCTCAACGGCGGCTTCATACCACTCTTCGGGACCATCAAACCACATTTCCACAAGGCGGTCGAACTTGCAGCCAACAACATCCTTATAGACCTTGGAGGACAGGAAACGGTTTACCTCGGGTCTTGCCTGGAAGTAGGGAACAAAGACCTCGTTGAACCACTTTTCGCCCTCTTCCTCATCGGGCCAGCGGATGACGAACTGCCAGCGGTAGTTGGGACCGTCTGCAATGGTGCGGCCCTTGCCCTTATAGTCAAACTGCCAGTTGATGGGAACGTGTGCAAAAACAAAGGGAGGCATTTCGCCGCCGCCGGATGCGCGGTGGGTGTCGCCGTCCATATTGGCTTCCTTGCTGAGATCCACGTTATCATCGGGGATCATGCCCTGCCAACGGAGAACTTCAACGGGCATACGCTCGGTGAAAGCGTTCACGCTCATCTCGGGAGCCATTTCGTTGGTGAGCCAGTAATGCTCGGTCATCTGGAAACGGCGGGTGCCGAAACGCTCACCCTGAGGGGGTGTGGGAAGAGCGTTGTAGAAAGCATACTTGCTTACATAGGGGCCGAATTTGCTGATGCTGTCGGGAATGTGCTTGTCATAGAGCCAGTACTGAAGTCTGTGGCGATATTCTTCGCGGACACAGTCAACGAAGATGATGCTGCGCATAGGGCGATAGTCAAACATTGTGTTTCCTCCTTGTGCTAAGTGTGAGATCAATCTCCAATATACCAGTCTAATTATATCAAAAATTAGAATCGATTACAATATTTTTACTGATTTATGACTTATCTGCATAGCCAATTTTATTAAGCGCAATTTGTTGAATTCTCACAAAAAATCTCTGCCGCATTTTGCAGCAGAGATTTGTACTTATCTTACAGACTCTATCATAGCCTTCAGGTTTTCTTCCTTGCAGTTGAGGGGCACTTCGCAGCCGGAGCCGAGGATGAAGCCGCCGCCCATGCCCATTTCTATGAGCTTATTGCAGTACTCGGTGACCTTGTCGGGGTTGGAGAAGGCCAGAAGGGCAGGGGGAACATCGCCGCGGATAACCTGATGGCCCTTGAGTATCTCATAGGCCTTGAAAATGTCGGTGGCACCGTCCAGCTCAATGATGCAGCTTGCCCTGGGCAGCTCTTTGAAGTAGGGCAGCATAGGCAGCCAGTTGCCGTCGCAGTGGACAACGCTGGTGATGCCCGCCTCATGGAAGCCCAGAATCATCTGCTTGAGATAGGGCCATGCGAACTCTTCAAACATATCTGTGGAGATAAAGGTGGCAGAGGAGCGCATGGCAAAGATTGCGATGCGGTTGCCGCCGGCGCTCTTAACGCCGGTGATGCCGGTCTTGATTATTTCGGGGGTAGCCTTTTCGCAGGCGGCCTTGACCTTTTCGGGGCAGTCATAGAGG
>JAZNZM010000022.1:0-2086 GCA_045594965.1 Oscillospiraceae bacterium
GTCCGTTTACGCCAGTTTTCCCCTGCGTTTCGTGCTGGGCAACCTGTGGCTTTTCAAGCCCGTTCTGAAAAAACTGCTGCCCCTCATTTCCCCGCAGGCAGCCGCTATGCTGCAGACCACCGTCGCCTTCACCACCCAGAAGGGCAGCGACGGTCACAACATTATCCCCCAGGAGGCCTATGTCACCGCCAATCTGCGCTTTATCCCCCACCAGAAGGCGAAGGAAAGCGTGGAAGTTCTGACAGAACTGGCAAAAAAGTACGATCTGGAGACCGAGACCATCGCCGCTATGGACCCCTCCCCCAGCCTTGACCTGAACGGACGGGCCTTCAAGCTCACCGAAGAGGCTAGCAAGCGCACCTTCCCGGGCCTGCCCTCCAGCCCCTATGTGGTCACCGGCGCCACCGACTGCCGCTTCTACAACGATGTCTGCGACAACTGTGTACGCTTCTCCCCTGTCATTATGGGCCCCGCCCAGATGAAGGGGATGCACGGTATCGACGAACATCTTGAGGCCAACTGCCTCCCCGCCGCCGTGGATTACTATAAGAATATCATCCGCATGCAGGAGGAGTTTTGATGGAACCCACCTACTACACCGTGACCACCATCAACGGTGATTATGCCTATATGGTGTCCGACTCCGGCATTGAAAATCAGGTGGCTATGTTCCTCCTGCCGGACGGAACGGATACCGGAAGCCGTCTGCTCTTCGAAAACTTTGAGTGGACACTGGTGGAGGGGTAACGATGCTCTCTCAAATGAAATCCATTGTGCTGGAGGCCGGAAACATTGTCACCTCCGCCGAAAATATCGCCGCCGGCACCACAGAGAAGTCCGGCGCGGCAGACCTTGTAACGTACTACGACACGGCGGTGGAGCGGTTTTTGAAGGACAAGCTTACCGCGCTCCTCCCGGAAGCACTCTTTTACGGCGAGGAGTCGGAAAAGAACGGCGATCCCCGCAAGGGCTGGGCATTCATTGTGGATCCCATTGACGGCACCACCAATTTTGTCCGGGGTATGAGTCAGAGCGCCATCTCCGTGGCGCTGGCGAAGGACGGCACGGTGGAGTATGCCGTGGTGCTGGATCCTTTCAAGAATGAGCTGTTCTCCGCACAGCGGGGCAGGGGCGCGTTTCTGAACGACACCCCCATCCGCTGCAGCGACCGCCCGCTGGACAAGGGTATTTTCGGTATGGGTACCGCCATCTACAACCGGGAATTTGATGCGCAGACGATATCTGTCACTGCCCAGCTTTTCAAACGAAGCTGTGACTTTCGCCGTATGGGCGCGGCGGCACTGGATCTCTGCTATGTAGCCTCCGGCCGCTACGATGCCTTTTTCGAGTTCAGTCTGGCACCCTGGGACTATGCCGCGGGCAGCCTGATCGTCACCGAAGCCGGCGGAATGCTCTGCACCATGGAAGGTGATCCTCCCCCGCTGGAGCGCTGCGGCATCTGGGCCGCCAATGAAGTGAACTTCCCGATCCTCAAGGAACTTCAATTTTAACAAACAGGGAGTGCTGCGCCATACGCAGCACTCCCTGTTCCTTTTTCTTCAAATTGGAGTTTGTCGGGGGAGTATGTTTTCTTGAAATACTCTGCGTGCTGCTGTCGCAGCAGAGCACTCACCATCTAAATGCCGCCGTGTTCGGTCTCCGACGGGTGCCTTTTCCCTCGCCGGAAAAGACACGAAAAGGGCGCCTAAGGGGAATCCCCTTAGGGATCCCCTTGAGCCAATACTCTGCAAACAGTTTATTATCGGCACGAGCTTGTCGAAAAGGCGAAGCGTTTGCCCCGCTGGCCCGCTCCTGCGGAAAAGCACTGAAAACACTGCCTTTTCATTGGAGTGCCGTGTGTTTGCGTGGCTTTGCAGTTTGTTGCAGTACCCCGGGAGTCAGGTTTCAATAGACAGGACAGCTGAAGGGCTGGCGGGGAGAATCCAAAGAGGGGTTGCGCCCCTCTTTGTGTCGTTTTAGGGTGTGGGAGTTTTAAGAGGGAGAGGGGAATCGAAACCCCTCTCCCTCTTAACGGCGTTTTGGACACTTTGCCGCCGTGGGCAAAGTGTCACGCGCCGGAGCGCGG
>JAZNZM010000023.1:0-3515 GCA_045594965.1 Oscillospiraceae bacterium
GGCCTCCGACTTAGGCAGTGCAAGACGACGGCTTGCAGACGCTCTTTCGCCCTTCAAAAGCCGTGGGCGCAGCAATGCCAACGCATATACGTTCAGAAACGCACTTCGGATTATATCGTTCAGGCTAGGGGCCGGCGTCCCCGACGGCCCATCGGATTTCGGACTGTCACGACCGTTCCCTGCAGAAAAATCCGTAGCTCTCTCACAGCGCGGTATGCATTTCGCACAAAAACCTCCGACAGCATCTTGCCGTCGGAGGTTTTTCGTATAATTTACAGGTAAAAATACATGGTGCTGGCGCCGCAGCAGCCTATGTTTTCAAAACGGAAAGTATAGCGCTCTTCTTTTCCGCAGAGGGTTTTGTCCGCGTCAAGCACAAACTCGCCCTTCCTTGTTGCCATATACTGTTTTGCCAGTTCCTGCAGCAGAGCCTTTTTATTGGCCTTAAGCCCGGTCTTTTCCTCGTACCATGCGAGGAAAGCCTCTTCATTCACATAGTTATACATGGCTTATTCGTAGCAGGTAAAGGGTGCCTGACCGCCAATGTTGTAGAGAGTCCAGCAGGGCAGGCTCTGGGGTCTGACGCTCCAGCCCTCGGAGGCGCACAGCCACTTCATCATTACTTCGGGAGTTTTGACAGAAGCCGTGCCGGGGAGGTAAACGGTGAAGTAACCGGCCTTTTCAAATCCGACAGCACCGGTGGTGACATAGCGGACACCGTTCTCAATGGTCTCAACACCCAGATTGTCCCGGAGGTAGAGTTCCTTCAGACGGATGGAATACTGATAGTCGCTCTCCCACTTGACATCCGCAAAGGAGCCGTAGAAGGAGGACTTATAGACTGTGCCGCTGGGATAGTCCTTGCCGGTCTGACCCATATCACTGTCTGTATGCTCACCCTCGAAATAGCCGTTTGCACCAAAGGTGATGGTGGTGCTCCATCCGCCCGCTCCGGAGGAGTAGGTGAAGGTTCTGCCCTCAAGGCTGGCAAAGAGCTTTTCGGAGGAAATGCCTGCGGAAACATCTTCAACCAGCACCCTGTGGTTGGCAGGATTGTAGAGCACAGCCCCCACAGTGCGTCCGGGAATAGTGCTGCCCCAGCTCTTTGCGATAATCAGGGCATTGAGCATGCACTCGGGCATGGCGGAGGTATAGGCTCCGGACATATAAAGCTCCATGGTGGAAGTGCCGTCAAGGCCGTAAGCGTCAACAGCAATGTAGCGGTAGCCGTCCTTATACACAGTGTTGCCTGCGGCTGTGCTGAGCTTGAGGTCGATGATGTCAAGGCTGTAGATATTGCCGCCCTTGTCCACGGCATTCACAAAGCGTCCGGTGAAATTGCAGAGATAAATGGTTCCCTTTGCATAGTCGGCTCCGGTCTCACCTGCGCGGTGGCGCATATACTGTCCGCTGAAGGAGCCGCCCTTGCCCATGGTAAGGGTGGTGGTGCCGCCAAGGCTGTGGGCATAGCGGAGCACCTTGCCGTCAAGAAGGGAGAAGAACTCGCCCACTTCGCCTGTCTGGATATAAACCTTGTCCACAAGGCCTGCCATACGGGCCACGATGGCTGCCACCTCGCTGCGGAGGAAACTGTCGTTTATGCCGAAAACGCCCTCTTCCTTGCCGTTGCAGATGCCTGCCTCGGCCAGCATATAGATAGCGTCATGTGCGGGATGGGCGGTGCGCACATCGCTGAAGTAGCCCTCAGGCACTTCGTTTACGGCGGTGTATTCACCCAGAACCTTGCTGAAAATAACAGCAGCGTCCGCACGGGTGATGGTACCGCCGGGGGTCACGGGAGCGGAATTGATAATGCTCTTATCAAGAGCATATTCCACATATATGTCATACCAGTGAGCACCGGTCTGATCCTCGCTGTCATATACCTCCTCGCCCTTTCTCAGTTGGTCCAGACGCACGGCAAAAGTGATGGTCTGAGCCCAGGTGAGGGTGCCGCGGGGAGCATAGGTGCCGTCGGCATTGCCGATGACTATGCCCTTTTCCACCGCCTTGGTGATGGGGTCATAGTACCATGCGTCCTTGGCCACATCGCTGAAGCTTATCTCCTTCGCGGCAGATGCGCTCATGGCAAGAGTGCCGAAAATAAGGCAGAAGGCCATAAGGAGACATATTGTACGCTTTAAGTTCTTCATATCATTGGCTCCTTTGCTCAAAAGTCTTTGTGCTGCATATACTCTTGTGCTGATTATACCGCTTTACAGCCTCAGACGCAAGATTTTTTATATACCTCCGCCCTGTTATATGACGGAAACAGCGGAAAATTGTTTCATTCCATCTTATTTCTCATAAACAGGTGGAGCTATTGCCTTTCGGCAGTTTTTAGTGTATAGTGGGTCGGTAATTGCGATTAATTCAGGAGGTTTTTCCATGCAGAAAGAGAAATATACCGGTCTTAAGGCCACCAAGACCCTTCACATCGTCACCGAGGAAGAGGTCACCGAATATCTGGAGAAGATCCGTCAGGCCAACATGAAAACCGAGGTCATCACCGACCGCGCCGCTCAGGACGGCGACGAGGTCATTCTGGACTATGCAGGTTTCGTAGGCGAGGAGCAGTTTGCCGGCGGCACCGCCCAGAACCAGAGCCTCACCCTCGGCTCCGGCACCTTTATCCCCGGCTTCGAGGAGCAGCTTGTGGGCGCACAGATCGAGGAGCAGGTTGATGTCCATGTCACCTTCCCCGAGGTTTACCACTCTGCTGACCTTGCCGGCAAGGAAGCCGTTTTCAAATGCACTGTCCACGCCATTCATCAGAAGACTCCCTATGAGATGAACGATGAATTTGCTCAGAACATCGCCGGTCTCCCCACTCTGGCTGAAATGCGCGCAGTGCTCAAGGAGCAGATGCAGACGGCAGCCGAGGAGCAGGCCTACAACCGGCTTGTTGACCAGCTTATGCTGGCTCTGGCTCAGAACTGCGGTGATATCGAGGTCGATCCCGAGTCCGTTGAGCGGGAGATAGACAATATGCTGGCAGGTATGGAACAGCAGCTCCGCCAGCAGGGTCTCGGCCTTGAGCAGTATCTCCAGTTCACCGGACGCAGCATGGAGGAGCTCCGTGCCGCCCAGCGCGATCAGGCCGAGTTCGGTGCAAGAGTCACCGCCGCTCTGGACGAGATTGCCGACGATGAGGGCATCGAGGCTCTGGACGAGGACTACGAGCGCGAGTTCGAGCTTATTGCCGCCCAGTGCGGTGTGCCTGCAGAGCAGGTGAAGAACTTCTTCGATGAGGAGAGTCTTAAGGCCATGGGCCGCGAGATCCGCCAGAAGAAGGCCGTGTCCGTGGTGCTTAATGCTGCGGATGTGGAGACCGTGGAAGAATAAACATACAGCAAAAATACATAATCTCCACTGCAACAGTCTCAAACAAGCCTCGCAGAGTTCGCGTCCGCAGACGCGAATAGAATTGAATAAGTTTTTTCAGGCGACATGTGCGTCGGAAAAACACTTTTCAGCCCACAAACGTGCGAAATGTACGCTGTGGGCGTACATTG
>JAZNZM010000024.1:0-6094 GCA_045594965.1 Oscillospiraceae bacterium
CTGACCACCAAGGCCTACATCGAGTATCTCCAGACCGCTTTCAACATTGAGATGCTCTGGTCCGAGTCCATCAGCAGTGTTGAGCAGGAGCTGGCCTTCATCGAGCAGGCCGCCGCTGCCGGCTGCGACGCCATCATTGCATTCTACAATGTTGCTAACGATCAGTCCGTTGACCTCTGCACCAGTCTTGGTATGTACTATTGGGGCCAGGGCTTCAACGAAGCCATCCAGGCCAACCACAGCATGAACCCCCTCTATCTCGGCTCCTTCTATGTAGGCAATGCCGACTATCAGTACGGCAAGGGCTGCGTTGACGCTCTTGTTGAGGCAGGCTGCCACAAGATCATCATCGCCTCCGGCGGTGTTAACTTCGGCATCCAGATGTTCATCGACCGCTACACCGGCGCTATGGACGCTGTTAAGGCTCACCAGGAAGCCGGCTATGACATCGAAGTTGTAGCTGAGGTTCCCGGCTTCCCCGGCACCGACGGTTCCTTCGAGGCTGCTCAGACCGAGGCTCTCAACAGCGATGCTGACGGTCTTGCTTCCATGCTCACCGCTCTTATGTGGATCCAGCCCATGCAGGCTGCCGGCAAGTTCGGCCAGATCAAGACCGCTGCCGTTGACGTTGTTTCTCCCGTTGTTGTTGATATGTTCGGCGCCGGCATGTATGTTGGCGTTTCCGCTGAGATCGCCGACATCTTCGGCATGGCTATCCCCATGATCATCAATGCCATGGACGGTCACGCTGAGCAGCAGCGCAATCCCGACGGCTCCGCTCCTCTGATCGATGCCAGCTGGTGGCTCGTCACCAACATTGAAGACGCTGCCTACCTCTCCACCGTTGAGAGCAACGAAGGCGGCTGGGTATTTGACATTGAGGACATCCAGTCCGTTCTCTATGCTTACAATCCCGACCTGACTCTGGAAGACATGAGCGCTCTCTACACCGCTGTTGACGCTGCTGACATCCAGGCTCGCCGCTAAGTTTCCTTACATTTCTCAATTATTCCAGGCAAACACTGCGCCGGGGCGGGCTTCCGCCCGCTCCGGCATTTGATTATCGAGGTGCGCTATGAATAAAACGAAAAGAATTTTGAAGAATATCGCGATCACCCTCGGCGTTCCCGTGGTGGTCTATCTCCTGTTCTTTGCTTTGACAAATGCGTTTGGAGCCAAAGGCTTCGGAGTTGGTCCCGACCTGCGTACTATATTTTATAATACCATCTATTCGGGATTCATTGCCCTTGCCATGAGCTACAACCTTACTTCCGGACGCTTTGACTTCTCCGTAGGTTCTGTGCTCCTCCTCTCCATCATTGCCGGCGGTAATCTCTTCCTCAAAATAGAGAAGGCCGTTGAGCTTTCCGTGCCCGCAAGCATTTTCCTGCTCCTTGGACTTATTATAGTCATAGGTGCCCTTTGCGGACTCGTTTCCGGCATCATTTATATCACTCTCCGTTTGCCTCCCATGGTATCCTCTCTGGGTGTTGCCATGATTTTTGAGGCTATTGGCTTTGCTATCAACAACTCCGGTATCCGTCTCCTGGGACGCTTCAATCTTCTTATCTGGGCCGAGCCCAAGTATGGCTTCATGCTTATGGGCGCTGTACTCATTGTGCTTATCTATCTTCTCAACTTCACCAAATTTGGCTATAACTGCCGCTCCCTCCAAACCGGCCAGAAAAATGCCGTTGAAGTGGGCGTCAATGAAAATATAAACTCCGTTATCTGCTACATAATCGCCGGCATTCTCATGGCCTGCGCCGGAGCAGTTTTCCTCAGCTATAACGGCATGGTTGCTCCCGAAACCGGTCTTTCCAGCTCCTCCTTCCTCATGAGCGCCTTCCTGCCCATGTTCATCGGTCAGGCCCTTGCTCCCTATTCCGACCGAAATATAGGCACAGTTATCGGCGCCTTCTGCCAGGCCTGTCTCACAGCCGGCCTTGTCAAGCTGGGCTGCTCCAGCTCCCTCAAGAGCGTTATGGACGGACTCGTTGTCCTGCTCTTCCTTGTATACACCTCCAACAGCTACAAATTCGGTCTCCACAAGGCATGGAAAGAGAAGAAGGCCAGAGCTCTTGCAGCACAGGAATAACTAATAAAATAAACAATATGACCCCCGGGGCAGTGCCGCGGGGGTCTTGAAATATGAAAGGAGATACATTAATATGGAACCTAATCTTATTGAAATATTCGGCTCATATATGAACTGGAAGATTAACGAGGATACCTATATCATCAATTTTATGGGCGGCTCCCAGAATATGTATCTTCTTGTGGGCGAGGAAAAGGCTCTTCTTATAGATACCGGATGGGGTGCAGGAAATCTGCGTGAATATGTTGAAAGGCTCACAGATAAGCCTGTTATAGTGTTCAACACCCACGGCCATCTTGACCACTCCGGCGGCAACGGTGAATGGGAAAAGGTATATATGCTGCCCGGCGGGAAGGGCGACATTTACACCTGCCACCGTCTTCCTTTTGACGCAAGCAAGCTCCCCTACCCCGATTACGAATGTGTATTTGTAAAAGAAGGAGACTGTGTTGAGCTTGGTGGAAGAACTATCGAGCTTATTGATATCTCCTCCCACTCCAACGGCTCTCTTGCCTTCCTTGACAGGAAAAACGGCTATCTCTTCGTAGGCGATGAGCTTGAAAGCACTCAGGTTCTTATGTATGAGACCGAAGCCATCCCCGGTTATGAATTTGTTCTGGACAAGAAGCTTCGCGCTCACCATGCCAATATGATGAAGCTCCTCGAGCGCAAAGCCGACTGGAACACTATTCTTCCCGCACATAACGGCGCACCCATTGCCCACTCTTATCTGGATGATTTCATCGGACTTGTAGAGCACATATATCTTGGTGATGCCACCATTGAAGACAAACTAAACCATAAATATGCCGAGGCCGGCGATCCCGAGGGTAAGCTTTGCCGCGTTCGCTGGAACAAGGCCTCATTCTTCGTTGTGAAGGAAGATCTGCTGGCTCTCTGGGGCAGCAAAACTCTTTGATTATTGCGAGGTAAACTATGCTTTATACCAAATGGAACGAGGGCTGGAAATTCTGGGAGGAAAAAAATGCCTTTTCTCTGGTCTGGAATATTCCTGAAAACGCCTGTGACATCACGCTCCCCCATGACGCCATGCTTGAACGCAATCCCGAGCCCTGCGGCGTCAACGGCGGTGACACCGCTTACCGTGAAGGCGGCAGCTATGTATATGTAAAGCTTTTCAGTGCACCCGACAGCTGGAAAGAGCAGATAGTTCAGCTTAAGTTCGAAGCTGTTTACATGAACGCTCTGGTTTACCTCAACGGCCAGCTTGTGGCACAGCGCCCTTATGGTTACAGTGCCTTTATCGCCCCTCTGAACGACTATCTCAACTACGGCGGCGAAAATGAACTGAGAGTTCTCGTGAAGAACATTGGCCCAAACAGTCGCTGGTATTCCGGCAGCGGAATAACAAGAGATGTCTGGCTGCTTACTGCTTCTCCCCTGCACATCCCTGACGGAGGACTGAAAGTCTCCACTGAGTATATTGAGGATGACTATGCCTGTGTAACTGTTGGTCTTGAACTTCTCAACCGGGATTTCCGCCGCAGAAAGCTTGAGGTTGTTACCGAGATCTATACTCCCGAGGGGCAGCTTTGTGCCTGCACCAGCCAGCCTCTTTCCATACCCGGCGGAAGCGAAGAGAGTTTTTCCCAGACTCTCAATATCTCTTCACCCCTGCTCTGGACCGCAGAAAGCCCCAGTCTGTGTCGCTGCGTGTGCCGCCTTGTCAGTGACAGCATCCAGTTTGATTCCTCCGAAAGCTTCTTTGGCATCAGAACCCTCAGCCTCGATGCCAGAAAGGGTCTTCGCGTAAACGGCAAAACCGTAAAACTGCGCGGTGCCTGCGTACATCATGACAACGGACTTCTTGGCGCTGTCAGCCCCATTGAAGCTGAAATGAGACGCGTTCGTATTCTCAAAGAAGCAGGCTTCAATGCCATACGCATGGCCCACAATCCCGCATCCTCCGCCCTTCTCACAGCCTGCGACAGACTGGGCATGTATGTCATGGACGAAGCATTCGATATGTGGACCCGTCCAAAGAAAGACAACGACTATGCTCTGTTTATGGAAAAATGGTGGAAGGACGATATAAAGAGCATGGTGCTCAGCGACTATAACCACCCTTGTGTTGTTTTTTATTCTCTGGGCAACGAGATACCCGAGGTTGGAACCGCCCGGGGCTCCGCCCTTGGCCGTGAAATGGCACGATACATAAAAGCTCTCGATCCCAAGCGCTATGCCATGGTTTCCATTAACGGTGTATTCGCATCCGGTGACCACATACCTCAGATAATGAGCGACGTCATCTCCGCCGCTGCTTCCAGAGGCGAGGATGTGGGCAATGTCAACGACTTTATGACGGCCATGGACACACATATGGACGCAATTGTGCAGCATCCTCTGGTGTCCGAGCGCATTGAGGCCGCTGCAGTTGGAATGGATCTGGTTGGCTACAACTATATGGCCTCCCGATATGAGCCCGACGCTGTGAACTACCCCCACAGAGTAATCATGGGCAGCGAGACCTATCCCCCTCATATTGCACGCAACTGGGCGCTGGTAAAGAAGCTCCCCTCTGTCATAGGTGACTTCACATGGACCGGCTGGGACTATATCGGCGAAGCAGGTGTTGGCATTCCCGCCTATCGCTTTGGAGAAGGCGGCTTCGGCGCTCAGTATCCCTGCCAGCTGGCCTATTGCGGCGATATTGATATAACGGGCTTCCGTCGTCCTCTCTCCTACATGAGAGAAATAGTGTTCGGTCTGAGAAAAGCCCCTTATATTACTGTTCAGTCTCCCGTTCACTACGGTGAGAATCTTATCAAGACCCCATGGGTACTTAGTGACAGCATAAGCAGCTGGACCTATCCCGGCTTTGAAGGAAAGAATGTCGTTGTGGAAGTTTACTCTGCCGGCGAGGAAGTTGAGCTTATTCTCAACGGTGTGTCCCTTGGCAGAAAGCCCGCCGGTAATAAGAGTGGCTTTATCGCCCATTTTGACATTATTTATTCTCCGGGCATCCTTGAAGCAGTGAGCTATAAAAACGGAGCAGAAATCGGACGTTTCAGCCTTGTTTCCGCAGACGGAGCATCTGTGCTTCTCCTTGAAAAAGAGGCTGCAGAGGGCGATATTTCCTATGTAAACATCACACTTTGCGATAACAAAGGCTGCATCAGCACCTCCGAAGACAGCCTGCTGAATGTCAGTGTCAGCGGCGGACAGCTTCTTGGCTTCGGCAGCGGAGACCCCAAGCCCCTCTATCCATACAACGGCAATTTATGCCGCAGCTTCAACGGACGCGCTCTTGCAATAGTTCGTGGCAGCGGTGAACTTACAGTAAACAGTGACAGCGGTCTCAGCGCTGCTATCACATTCTGATTTGGGAGGACTTCCCGTGATTGATTATAAATCCAAGCCCTTTTATCTCTCCGACGAGGATATAGTCTGGGTTGAAAACAGCCTTGCGGCTATGTCTCTTGAGGATAAGATCGGTCAGCTATTCTGCCTTACCGATATTACCACCGACTGCGGCGCTTTACAGGCTCTCATCAGCAAATATCGCCCCGGTGGATTTATGTACCGCGCAGGAAGCGGAGCCGACATTCAGAAGGCTTATGAGGCAATGAATGCCGTTTCAAAAGTGCCAATGCTCTTCCCCTGCAACCTTGAAAGCGGCGGAAACGGCATCTCCCCCGAAGGCACATTCTTTGGCCGTCCCCTGCAGGTTGCCGCCACAGGCGACACCGAACAGGCCAGACGCCTTGGCTACATCTGCGCCAGCGAGGGTACAGCTGTAGGCTGCAACTGGGCCTACGCGCCCATAATCGACATTGACTACAACTGGCGCAACCCCATTACCAATGTCCGTACCTTCGGCTCTGACCCCGATACAGTTCTTGCCATGGCCTCCGCCTATATGGACGGTGTCAATGAGTCTGAAAGACCTATGGCAGTCTGCATCAAGCACTTCCCCGGCGACGGCGTTGATGAGCGGGACCATCACCTTATGCCCACAGTAAACTCTCTTTCAGC